>CBHXZU010000224.1:0-8626 GCA_966125105.1 uncultured Prosthecobacter sp. | reverse complement strand
GACGATATCGAGCGCCTCCAGGCCGAGGTTACGGAGGTTATCATGCACGCCCGCGGTCAGTTCCTTGGGCGAGGTCACCGGATGCCACGATGCATCAGGCCCGCGGCGCACTCCCAGCTTGCTGACGATTACCAGGCTCTCGGAATACGGATAAAGGGCTTCCCGAATGATTTGATTGGTAATGTGGAGCCCATAAGCGTCAGCCGTGTCGATGTGGTTCACGCCGGTTGCGACAGCTTCCCGGAGGACGGCGACGGCGGCGTCTCGATCCTTCGGCGGCCCCCAAACGCCCGAACCAGCCAACTGCATTGCGCCGTAACCCATTCGGTTCACGGTGAGTTTTGTGCCCGGAAAGGTGAACTCACCGCCGAGCGCGGTTTTGCTGCCTGTATTCTCTGATTTCATGGTTGTTGCGTCTTTCGTTTTCATTTTTTGAAACCGACCCACTTCTAGCCCGGGAAAGACGTTTGCTCCATACACAGGGGTCTCGCATTCTTGCCTATTCCTATCGCGCCCGGAAGGAACGTTGCACTTCGAGACGGATTGTTGCCTATTTCTACACGATTGAAGAGATGAAACGTAAGTCGACCAAAGCCAGCGAAGCCGCGTCCCCAACGCCAGCCAATCAACGTTTGGTCTCACTTCTGTCCGAACTGGCGCCGAGCGACGGCTTCCTGCCTTCACGCCTGGCGGGTGTGAGCTTCATGCGCTCAACGCGGCACATTCCCCGAGTTCCGATTGCTTACGAACCTGGCATTTTCATCGTCGCTCAAGGTCGCAAGACGGGTTACCTCGGCCATAGGAAGTTTATATACGACGCCGATCATTATCTCGTGCTTTCGTTGCCGTTGCCTTTCGAGTGCGAAACGGATGGAACTCCGGAGGGACCGCTGCTCGCCTTGTCCATCAGCGTAACGCCGGCAGCTGTAACGGAACTGATGATTCAAATGGAGCACCCTCCGCTAACGGATGGTTCTGATCCTCAAGCCATGCAGGCGACGGCACTGGATGACGGATTGCGCGGAGCTGCGATTCGTTTGCTTGAATGCCTCCGTTCCACGGATGACTCCCGCATCCTCGGCCCGCAAGTCGTCCGAGAGATCATCTATCGCGTATTGCGCGGCAAATTGGGAAAAAACCTCTTCCCGCTCGCCGCGCCTGACAGCCATTTTGGCCGGATTGGCCGGGTGTTGAATCGCCTTCACGCGGACTATGTGCTTCCCCACGACGTAGCCACCCTCGCTCGCGACGCCGGAATGAGCATTGCAGCTTTTCATTCGCGCTTCAAAGCAATCACTTCTTCATCACCGTTGCAGTATTTGAAGAACATCCGCCTGAACAAAGCGCGGATGCTGATGGTCAATGATGGTCTCAACGCCAGCGGGGCGGCGATGAAGGTTGGTTATGAAAGCGCGTCTCAGTTTAGCCGGGAATTCAAACGCCTCTTCGGCGCCGGCCCAGCGCGCGTTGCTGGCGAAACTCGGAAATTGCTAATGCGGGATTAGAGTTGGATTGTTGGCGCGAGCGATCCGGAAACTTCTTTTGGCATTCGCTTTTACTCCGGGACGTTGGCGACGCGCATGGAGAGGTCCAGCGTGCCGTCCGCCGCTGTCGACGTACCCTGGGCCAGTTGCGGTCGCGGTGAATTCTGATTCTCCCGGTTTAAGGCTTGCAATCCCCGCCGCCGCGCTGATTCCGCGATGCGCTTCCGGCACGCCTCGAGCACGGTGTCGTCCAATGATGTCGGCGCGAGCACGGCGATGTCGTCACCCCAGCTTTGCACCCAGCGAACCAGTTCCGGGACGATGGCGACCTTCATGGTGAGATCCAGCGTGCCGTCTTCGTTCTCGAACATTTGCTGGGATGGATGCCAGAGGCGCTCGATGATGAGCGGCACGGCGCGGCGCTTGAAGCGCAGGTGCACGTCGACCGCTTTGCCGCCACGCGTGATTCCAAAGCTCTTCTCGAGTTCCTTCCGCAGGTCGAAGGTTACCGGCGGTTTGTCGAAGTGCTCTCCGGTCAACGCGGCGTTCGACATTCGGCCGAGGGCAAAGGTGCGGATGTCGTTGCGCATCGGATCCCAGGCGAAGAGATACCAGGCGTAGTCCCAGCAGAGCAGGTGCAGTGGCAGGACGCGGCGGAGTTCCGGCGTTTCGGAGAGGATCCGGGGATGGGACGAGCCGGGGGAAGGCGCCGCGGACTTGCCCTGGCGCAAGGCGCGGCGTTGATCCAGCGAGAGATAGCCGAAGCTCAGTTGCTCCTTCTTCAGCAAGGACTGCAGGACGGTTTCGAACGTGCCCTGGTCGACGGGCGCCTGGAAGCCGCCGGCTTTGAAAGTGATGTCCTTGCGCATGGCGCGGAGTTGGTCCGCGTCGAGGGAAGCGCCCGACGCTTTGAGTTTGCGCAGGATCGTGGGCATGCGTTTCTGGTGCGGCAGGCCGCCCCAAGCCTCGAACGATTTCACCGAGAGCCACAAGGCGAGGTATTCGCCGCGCGTGAACTCGTCTCCGGCGATCGGCTTCACTTCCTCGAGGTAACCGAATCCGCCGCGGGACTCGATGAAATCGACCGGCAGGTCTTCCCGGTCCTGGAAATACGCGACATCGTTCAGGATGGTCCGCCGGTGGACGCCATATTCTTTCCCAAGGGCGTACTCGTCTTTGAACTGGAGCCGAGGATTCTTCAGTCCTTTGTGGTATTGCTCGGACCAATGCTGCTTGAGGGCTCGGTGCCGCTCTATTTGTCCCTTGATGCCGCCGCCGTCGGCCAATGCAGTGCGTTTTACATTTGTTTTTGGGGCCGGGCGGCTTTTAGCGGGAGCTTTGTCGGGGGGATTGGGGGAAGTAGAGGGAGTTGGATGATCGGTCATGAATGGGAGCCGCGGAAGAGAGCAAGACGGGTGCCGAAGGGTGAAAGTCGAAAGGATGAAGAGGTAAACCGAGCTGAGCGAGTTAGCTCCTGCGAATGCAGGAACCGAAGGGCAGCCGCGGCGGCTGCTTGGCAACAGGAGAAGAAGAGGTGAACGCGGCGATTGCGGTGAAAGAACACAATGCTCGGCCCGCGCTTTTTCCGCTCCGCCGCGGACGCAAACTTTCACTTGGAAGTTGGACCTGAAAACCGCGTTTGAGCGGAGTGGGAATGCATTGGAGGGCGAAAGGCCTGAAGGCGTATTCAGAGCAGGAGTTCTGACATTCATGAATTCCTCGCGAGTGGCCCGGGATCGTTGCCTTCGGCTGTCTCCGCTACGGCTCTCCTCGTTACACTCGGTCAGGATGACAGACTTTTTTGGACCTCCCGTTTTTCCTTAACTTAATGGCAGTGGCCCTTCGGACTGGGCTGGTATGTGGCCGGACCTTCGGCCTTTCATTACCGCCATTCACCAGAGACACATTCTCTGCGTAACGTTGAACGTTGGCGCTGAAAGCCGTCTTTGAGGCCGACAGCGAATGCGCGTGGCGGGCGAGATCCAGCGCGTCCAAATTCCCCAATTTCGCGGAAATTTCTTTTTTCCGCCTCCCGATGTCTCCAGAGGCGCTTCTCTGGAGAAAAAAAGTCAGGCGAGTGGAACGTTAATTTCCAAAGCGCCCCGTAGGATGTCCGGCGTCTTCCGAGGATTTGAATCAGGGGTGATACGCTGAACTACCTAGAACAGGGCTTAAAAACCCTGATACGTTCAGTCACCCAACCTGCCAGAATCGCACGACTCTGATACGTTCCTCCCCTTCCGATCGTGCAATGCCTGGTCGTCTGCAGGGGCGATGCATGGATCTTGCAAAGGGCTTTCCATCCACAAAAATTTTTCCGCGCGGGGCGATGACCGAACAGCCAGGACGGCCTTGATCCTGGCGAGCCTGGCGCCGAGATCCGGCGCTTCGGCACGATAGCCGGCCAGCAGGCGCTCCAGCTCGGCCAAGTCGTCAGAGTTCATCTCGGCCGCAAAGGATCTTCTCGACCTGCTCATCCAGCTCGTCGGCATAGGGGCTCATGGGATCGGCCAGGATGTCGTCGCGCTTTTCTTTGGGCAGCAGGAAGAATTGCGCGTCCCATTCTTTGCGCCACGCTTCCTGGCGAATGGCGGCCTCGCGGTCGCGCTCGGGGTGGTGATGGGCGTTTTGTCTCATCGGACGGTCCACTTCGATTCCAGATCAGCCAGGTGCACCCATTCCCGCTTGCCGTTGAAGAATTCCACGTGAGCGCCGCGCAGGACCTCCGTCTCCAGGATCTTGCCGGCATAGCGGCCGGCGTCTTTGTCGTAGATCTTCTGGCCGGGCTGCGGGGCGGGCGATTCGACGGCGACGGGCTTGGCGCCGAGGGCCAGAGGGCTATTGTCTCGCCCGCCGCGATCGGCCGTGAACTGCCAGCGCTCATAGGCGTCTTCGGCGAGGAACCAGGGCGTGAAGCCTTCGTTGAAGCGCACCTGGACGCCGGGGCCGGTCTTTCCTCCCATCGTCGTCGTGCTGTAGCGCGTGGCGATCACCACGCCATCGACTTGGCCGGTCTTGCGATCCACGGCGAAGTGGCCAACCGCGGGAAGATCGACCGCTGTTGAGGATGCCGAGGGGCGGCGTTTCTCGCCCCAGGTTCCGAAGTTTGGCGTGGGGTTGCGGTATTCCAGGTATCCCCACAAGCCAAAGAACACGACGAACAGGGACACGATCGCGAGGTATTCCCGAAGCCATTGAATGCGGCGAGCGGCGAACCAAAGGAGGGATGCGACGGCGAAGGCGGTAACGGCGGCGATTGCGAAGTTCATGGGGATTGTTGTGGAGGTTTACTGGACGAAGATTCGGCAGCGGTCCTGGCGGCGATGCGGCGGTCCATTTCGGCGAGCAGCTCGCGGATCGCGGCGACGTCTACCTTTTCGGGGGCCACGGACATGAGATCTTTGGCCGTGTCGCGGATCGTTTCCCATGGAAGATAGGCCAGGGCGCGCGACGCGATGTCTGCTCCATAGACTGGAGTTTCTTCGCGGACCACGCCGGACTCAGAAACTACAGGCGGTGGAACCTTTCCTACAGGCGGTGTAGTTTGGCGCAAGCGGTGCATGCGCAGGAGGTCTTCCATGTTCTGAATGCGCGCGTTCGACATGGCCATTTCTCCCCAGTGCGCCCTCTTGAGGCTCTTGTAATTCATCTTCTCGGCAAGCTGATCGAGAGAGAGGCCGAGTTCCTTGCAAACCCGGTCGATGTAGGCGCGCTGTTCGGTCTTTTTCACAGAAAATGTAACGAAAAACTCCATTTGCTGTTGCACGAACTACACCGCATGTAGTATCAGGTGCCGCAGTTGATACATATTATGGAGATTCCAAGCAGCCCATGGAGGAAGTTCAAGGCGAAAGTGATAGAGCGATTTGGCACCATCCAACGCGCGACTTCGCACTTTGACTGCTCCCCGGCTGCGCTGCGCCAGGCGGTGGAAAATCCCGAACGGTGCCGCAAGGTGCGGCGGAAATTGGAACGCGCCGGACTCGTGGAGTGCACGAACGCGGAGGCGGCGGCGCGATGAACAACCAGGCCGCGCAAAGCCATTTTGATTTCATCCTCGGCGTGAGCAACCGCGAGTTGCTCCGCGTGGATGAAGTGGCGCGCCGGCTCGGTGTGGAGCGTGACTACGTTTACACGCTCCTGGCGGATGGCTCGCTGGAGGCGCATCGGCGGCCGGGCGTGGAGCGCAGCACGGCGCTGATCACGAAGCGCAGCGTCCTGGCGTGGCTCGCAAAGAGCGCGACCTACGAACCGGCAGACTTTGTTTCCACGCTCGCGGATCTCGCGAACGGCCTGAAGCCCGAACAGCGCGCGGAACTGCGCAAGCGGCTGAAGAACTGAACGGCGCAAACCCCACTTTCACACCTCACCCACCGACCGACACCCATGGCCAAAAACATCCAATCGTATAAAACAAAACTGAGCTTCGACGTGGCAGCCGCGCTGGCGAACGCGCTCCAGAACGGCGAGAACCTCAAGGCGGCGCGCGCTCGCAATGCGCTGCGCTCCGGACTCCTGGCGCACTTCGCGAAGGAGAATGCAGCTCATGGCGAATTCCAGAAGTGGCTGGCCAAAAGCGAAAGTCTTTCGCTTTTCAGCTTCCGGAGCATCCAGCACAAGATGCGCCTGGCAACGGCGTTTCGCCAGGACGTGGCGGTTACGGCGGCCGAGCTGGAGCGGAGCGGGTTCATCCAGAAAGCGGACGATTCGCGGGAGGCGGACAAGGTAGCCGAATTGGCAAAGACCTGGATCGCAGGCCGGAGCCTGCACCAGCTCTACAAGGACTATTCGGTCATCAAGACGGACGCGAACGGTGGGCAGCACAACGCGCAGAGGCACACGCCGGACGAGTTGGCGCAGATGGAGTTTCAGGATCTGTGCAAGGGCTGGACGCAACTCGCGGGAACGCTGCACACGCACGTCACTTCCGGCGTGATCGACAAGCTTCCCGCGGATCTGCGTTGGCAGCTCGTGGAAGCGGCGCTGCCGGCGCTGGAGCGGATCGCGGCGAACACGGCGGACCTGACGCCCAAGCAACTGGACGCGCTGAAGGAGCGGCTGATCTCGATCAACGGGATCATCCGCGAGCGCCTCACCCTCAAGAGCGCCTAAGCCATGGCTCCGCACGTCATCACGATCCGCGTGGAGATCCCGGACAAAGAGTTCCAGGATCTGCTGCAACGCGGCGACACCCTCGAAGCCTTCGACGCTTACGCTCGCAAGACGCTCCCCATGGTCGTTGCAGATATTCCCGGCGCGACGGTCACCGTGAAGATCACGCATCCCTCTCCGGACGCTCCCGCCCCGTCAGCGGCTTCGCCGAGCGCGGAAGTGATCGATCAGCCATCGCTGCGGATGAGAGCTGCTGAATATCGGGAGAGTCGCGGGCTTCCGAAGGACAGTTTTGTCCTCTTCAGCGGCGGGCTCACGATCGGCTGGCGGACGAAACTCGACGCACCGGAGGAATACATCCCTGGAGTGATCGCCCTCGACGTGGACGGCCGCGAGTATCGCACCGCGGGCGGAAACCATAGCCGAGGCGCGGAGCGGTGGGAGGAAGTGAAATGAGCCAGATCGTTCCCATTCATCCCGGCGCGATTGTCGCGCTCGCGGCGCCGGATGAGACATTCGAGCGGCTCTCCGACAAGACGAAGACGCGCATCCGTGAGCGGCTCGGCCTTCTCGCGGCGATCAAGCTCTCGGCGAACGGCGGCGGGAAGGCCGGCGTGCAGGAGGCTTGCAAGCTGGTTGCGCAGCGCGTCGGCGGGGCGGTCTCGTGGCGTCGGCTCTACAATGACTTCTACGCCGTGGAGCGGAACCGCTCGGCGGGCGTGGCGCCGTGGCGCGCGCTCTTCCACGGAAACCCGAACACGGAAAAGGCGTTCATCGCTCGCGAGACGGCAGAGTTCATCTGGGGCTGGATGCAGCGCAACCAGCGGGCGAATAAGCCCGGCTTCCGGGAGTTCCTGGACAAGCACTGGCGCGCAGGGCTGCCGGTGCCTGGCGTGCCGATCGCCGGGCAGATCGGGAACTGGCAGGCGTGGTTCTCCTGGAAGTGGCCGGAGCGCGAGCTGCCGCTGGATTGCCCTCCGGATCTGCCACGCGGCTGGAGTTACGAGAACCTGATGCGGCCGCACTTGAAGCCGAAGAAGGCGGAACTGGCGGCGGCGCGGATCGGCATTGGCGCGGCGCTCAAGCACATTGCGCCGATCCCTTCGACGCGGGCGGATATGCGGCCGCTGGAATGGGTGACGTTTGACGACGTGCGCTTTGACTTCCGCATCCACGTGGAAGGCGTGGGGCGGCCGGTGGAACTCGTGGGGCTCGTGGCTTTCGACATCGCGACGGCCTCCGTGCTGGGCTTTGGCTTGCGGCCGGTGCTGCTGCGCGAGGATGGCAGCGGCGAGAAGCTGAAGCTCCAAGATAGCAAGGAGCTGATCGTCTCCCTGCTCTCGCAATGGGGCTGGCCGGAATACGGCACGACGATCGTGCACGAGCTGGGCACGGCGACGGTGAGCGAGCACTTCAAAGGCGCCGTGCACGAGGCGACGGGCGGGCTCGTGAAGTTTTCTCCGGCAAGCGCGATCGGCGGGACCGTCTGGGCCGGTGGATTAGCCGATCGCGCAGCCGGCAACTCCAACGCCAAGGCGTGGCTGGACTCGTTCTTCAACCCGATGCACAACCCGTTTGCGGCGCTGCCTGGACAAACCGGCCGGCGCTACGACGTGGCGCCCGCGAGCGATCACGGACGGCGCCAGGAGTTGGCAGCACTGGTGAAGGCGGGGCAGCTCCTGCCGGCCGAGCTGCGCAAGGAATTGCGCATGCCATATCTCGACCGGGACGAAGCGCGCGCGGAGATCGCGGCGGTCTTCCATCGGCTGAATTACCGGACGGAACACGAGCTGGAAGGCTTCGCGCAGAAGCTCCAGTGGCGCTACCGCGAAGGGGAAGCCTGGCGCGACTACGCCACGGACGCTCCGGCGATTGACGACGTGCTCACGCGCAAAGTGATGGAGGCGCCGGCCGAGCGCTTTGCTCGCCTGGCTGAGGGCGTGCACTTCACGCGGCTGCAGCCGTTCAGCGTCCCGGCGCTCCTGGAGCAGCAACGCTGGGTGAAGCTGGAGCGCGGCCAGGTGGAGTTT
>CBHXZU010000223.1:0-8633 GCA_966125105.1 uncultured Prosthecobacter sp. | reverse complement strand
TGTGTGCCACCGTATTTTGTGTGTTGTGTTGACCGGCGGTGGCCAGCGCCGTCACTTCCCGTCCGCCGAGCGATCGTAGAAGCGAAGGAGATCTGTCACAAGGATGCCATTGATCGTCATCCCCTCGTAGCAGGCGCCTTCGATGCTGACGTGTGAGAAGTTGATATTTCGAAACACCGACCTCGTCAGCGCGATGTCATCGAAGTGCGAGCCTGCGAGGTTCACATCGTGGAACTTCGCGCCGGAAAGGTTCACATCATCGAATTGAGTTCCCGAGAGATTCACATCGATGAACTCGGAACCGCTAATATTTGCCCGTTCGACCTTCATGGCCGGAATTACGCTGGATCAGCGGTGATACGCCTGGGTCGGCAGGCCTTTGAATGGATTGTAAACTCCGCGACCACTGCGATCCGGCGCGTAAACAAATCCATACAGGTCCTTTTTCGGATCCACCGGTTCGAGCAGAACTCCGCTCATCGTCGCAACCGACGCGTATTCGATGAGCACCCGCCGCGTGCCATTTAGACCCCACATTTTGAATCCAGTGCCAAAGAGGCCGCCGTTCGGAAAAAGCTTATCGAGCCCAGCCATGGCGTGGAAACAGTTAATGGCGACCCGGTCCTTGCGATACATGCGATCGTCTGCGCGATACTTGATCGTTCCGCCGTTGAGCAGCTTCATGCGCTTCACCGCGAGGTCGAAGCCTTCCTTCTTGATCTCGTAAGGCCCCCACATCCCCACCGCGACTTTCGCATTCACCGCCATTTTCAGCGTAGCCGCGAGGTCAAAGCTCTTTCCAACGGAGAGCGGGCACTTGTTCGCGGACTCGATCAGCCTTGCGCCGAATCCATCGAACACACAGAGGTTTGGATTCTTGTCAAAGTCCGCCGGGAGCCAGCTAATCGTGAACGCCTCGAACTGGCGGTTCTTATATTTCCGCTTCGTCAGTCCCAATTCCCTGGTGATCTTCGGCTGCTTGCCGTCGGCGAACACGCGAATCACCGACAGGAAGGAATGCGAGAACTCCGGGTCGTTCCCGCTGTTTTCGTAAGCGAAAGGGATGATGAAAAAACGATCCTTCAAATTGGGGCCATTTCCCAAACGCGCCGATACCTTGTCTTTAATATGGTCGGTGATCTGCACGTATAGCGGCTCGTCGAATGCCTCATAATCCACCGCCGCTCGCGCAAAGCCATTTCCTGCGACGAATAGGAAAAGCAATGCGGTTAACAGTTGAGCGGAGAGCGGAGAGGTTCGGCGCAGAATCCAGTTCATAGGCGAATACAAGTTTGCGAAGGCATACCAATGCCTAAACGTCATCAGCGCAATCCGTAAGCGCGGGGCGCGCCGCAGACGGATCATGATTCCAATGGATCGCCGCAGCCGCTTTCATCCGGCGCCACAGCTCCCGGAGCTTGCGGAAAACTCGATCGGCTCCACTGACCAGCCTTCGTCGCAATTCTTCGGCTTGATCGACGCAGTGTCTCTGACACGAGACTGGCGTAGCCGGAGCTCACGGTCGCGCCCGAGCCGACGACCAGGGCCTTGCTCATTCTGACGGCGCTCCTCGCGGCGCGCCGGGAGCGTTAGCCGGCGCCGCATTCCTGTTGCCCCTCCCCCGATCCCCTGAATAAGACTCCGGGCTCCATGCCTGATCTCGTCCGCGACCTTAGCGCCCTCATAGAACCGAGCCGTGTGCTGCACAGCCGCGAGGATCTGCTCGCATACGGCTACGATGGAACTGCAGCGATCGGCGGCGTAGGCGCGGCAGTTGTCATGGCGCGAACGACTGAGGAAGTGCGACAGGTCGTTCTCTACGCGAGCCAGAACCGGATCCCCATCGTTGGACGCGGCAGCGGCACCGGACTCAGCGGCGGCAGCATTCCCATGCCGGGATGCATCATCCTTTGCCTCACGCAGATGGACCGGGTGTTGGAACTCGATGAGAAGAACCTGACCATCCTCGTTGAGTGCGGGGTCATCACGGCGAAGGTTGCTGAACTCGCCGATGCCGCGGGACTGCTATATCCGCCCGATCCCGGATCGATGCGCATCAGCACGATCGGCGGCAACGTCGCGGAGAACAGCGGCGGACTGCGCGGGCTCAAATACGGCATTACCCGCGACTACGTGATGGGCATGGAGGTTGTCATGGCAGACGGACGCGTGATCTGGCTCGGCAACAAGTGCGTCAAAGACGTGGCCGGCTATTCGATGAAGGATGTTTTCATCGGTAGCGAAGGCACGCTCGGGATCATCACCAAGGTGCTGCTCAAGCTCGTGCCGAAACCAGCCGCGAAGAAGACCATGCTCGCGACCTACCCGCGCATGGATGCAGCAGCGGAAACGGTCTCAGCCATCATCGCGGCGAAGATCATCCCCTGCACGCTCGAGTTCCTCGACAAGATCACCATCAAGTGCGTTGAGGATTACGCAAAGATCGGCCTGCCGCTCGACGCCGAGGCCATCCTCCTCATGGAGGCTGACGGTCATCCTGGCGCTGTGGAAGACCAAGCTGCGCAAATGGTCGAAATCGCAAAACGCTGCGGCGCCACCAACGTGCAGGTCGCAAAAGACGCGGAGGAAAGCGTTCGTCTCGCCAGCGCGCGCCGCACCGCCTTCAGCGCGCTCGCTCGCATGTCGCCCACGACCATCCTCGAAGACGCCACCGTTCCGCGCAGCGAGCTGGCGAAGATGATCCGCTTCGTCCAGGACGTCGGCATTCGCCACAATCTCAAGATCGGCACCTTCGGTCACATGGGCGACGGCAACCTGCACCCGACCTTCCTCACGGACGAAAAGAATCACGAGGAAATGGCACGTGTCGAAGTGGCAATGAAGGAGATCTTCGACTTCGCGGTAAGCGTTGGAGGAACGATCACCGGCGAGCACGGCGTGGGCATCGCCAAGAAGCCCTTCCTTCCGGCTGCGATCGGCGAAGGCAGCCTCGGCTTGATGAAGCAGCTCAAAGCCGCGCTCGATCCGCAGGGGATTCTCAATCCCGGGAAGATTTTCGATTAAGCCGCCGTTTATATCGGGTTGCTGACGGCGCCACGCCGGGGAAGGACGTGACCCACCCCTATTTCTCGCCAAGAGTCTTGATCACCACATTCCTCGAGGTGACCTCATACTTGAGGTTCGCGAGGTTGGTGACGTACTTCAAAAGCTCGATCAGCGGAATGTTTCTCAGCGAGATCGAAATATTCGCTTCACTCCCTTTGGCGGCTTCAGAGAGGTTGAACTGAACGCCAACTTTGTCCGGATCGAGTTTCTTCGAAATTTTATTCAGGTCGGCGACAATTTCGGGAAGGCTGGCTTCACGGTAGTCGACGAGCGGAACGATCGTCTCCGCGATACGTTTGCTTACAGGCACCGAAGTGAGTTTCTCAGCGGGATCAGCATTTGCCGCGTGAAGCACGCCGGTAGCAACAAGAATGAAAAGGAACAGGAGGGTCTTCATGGAGCGAATCTTCGGACATGCTTTCAGCTCGTCAATGCAACCGCCTGATACTTTCGAAGCTAACGAGAAACTCAGATTGGTTATGCGGCATCTCTAGTCTCCTCTGCGGAGAAGCTTCAGCACTCGCGTTCGTGCCAGTCCCAAATCGGACGCTAACGACGAGCCTAGCCATATGGAGTGGAAAAACCTCACCCCTGGAGACCAGGAACGCGCGCGCCAGATGGCCATGCGCGCCCTCCGTGTCTATTTCGCCGAAAAGCGGTGGTCGCGTATGGCGATGGCTTTTATTCTCACGCTCACCGGCGCGGCAGGCGTGGCGGCGTCATGGGGATTGTTGAAGGTCGGCTTACTTCAGATGTGGATGCGTTACCCGCTCGCGGTGCTGATCGCTTGGGGCGTTTTCCTGGCGTTGGTGTGGTGCTGGATGCAAATCGAGCGCAAGTATTTCACCGCGGATGAGGACATGGCCGAACTGCTGAAAGGTCGTGATCCGAAAGAAGCGATGGAGCGACTGAAGAACGACGACTTCTCGGTGCTCGATTGGTTCGACGGTGTGCCTGACTTCGCCGATGGTGAAGGGTGTGCCGTGCTCACGGTCGCGGTCATCGTGCTCGGCCTGATCTTCTTCACGATCGGCGCGATCGTCAATGTGCTCATGGGAGCGCCCATCATGTTTGCGGAAGTCTTCGTGGACGCGGTGCTCATCGGCGCGCTCTACAAACGCGTGAAGCCGCTGCACGAGCAGTGGTGGGTGATCGGTGCCGCGGGACATACCTGGAAGCCGGTGACGCTCACCGCGGCGCTGCTCGTCGTCTTCGCGATGTCCTGCAGCTACCTGGCGCCGAAGGCGCATACCGCCGGCGAAGTCATCGCCCATCTGCGCGGCAAGAAGGACCATTCCACCCAACTTGAAAGAGAACAGTAGGCGTTCCTCATACGCTTCCGGCGCAGTGTCACCGCGTCGCTCCAAACTTCCCTGCGTGCGGACTTTGTCGCCGCGTGGTATAGCTTCCACCGCCATGCGAGAAGTCTTCGTGAACCAGGATTCCGCGCGCGTTGGGTTTTACAAGTCGGTCCTCGATGAGGCCGGGATTCCGAACTTCGTCCGGAACATAAGCGGCAATTCGATGACAGAAATGCCCTCCCCGATCTTCTTCCCGACACTCTGCGTCGTCCAGGACGAGGATTACGCGGAGGCCATGCGCATCCTCGGCGAGATCCATTACGCCAAACCCGCCGATGGTCCCGATTGGAAATGCGCCAAGTGCAAGGAGGACGTCCCGAGCACGTTTGACTCGTGCTGGCAGTGCGGAGAAGCACGAGCGACCGCGACATAGCGCGCGAAAGGGGCGCAAATCGACGCTACATCGCCTACGGCTCATCGCATTTTGAGCCGTGGTCGCCGCCTCGTTGTCGCTTCCTTGTCGCGGGGCTCTATGACCGTCATGCAATTGTCCGCGTGCTATGCTGGAGCCGCACTTCCGTGGCGGCGCCATCGCAGAGGAATCACCGACCGGGAGGAGGTGCCGGCGAGGAAGCTGCGGCAATCCATGGGCTATTGATAGGCTAGCGCGCGCGCTTCGCGGAAAGTTCACAAATTGAGACTCCCATGCAAAGAGTGTTGATCGAACCCACGCGATGCACGAGGAGTTTGAGCCGCTCCGAATGCCCGTTGCGACAACCGAATCATCCGAGAACCTGTTTCCCGTCTCGCCGGCGGGAAGCGCGGGTGAATCGCCGCAAGTCTCGCGCAGGCCGGATCCCGATGCGGACCTGATGGTGCAGGCGGCCCACGGGTCCGACGAGGCATTTGCGAAACTCCTGCGAAATCACCAGCACGCGCTGGTGAACTTCTTTGCTCGCATGGGCGCTACTCATGATGGTGAAGATCTCGCCCAGGAAACATTCGTCCGGGTCTACCGGTATCGAAGGCAATACCGCCCCTCGGCGCGGTTTTCCACGTTCCTGTATCACCTCGCCCGCCATGTGTGGGCCGACCGCGGGCGAAAGATCCTCCGCGTGGAACGGCTCAATGCCGAATACGAACAGGATCTCCGGGTGCAGGAAAACGCGCCGCTGGAGCCAACCGCCCACGGTGTCGACGTGCAAACGGCGCTGGATCAACTCTCGCCGAAACTCCGGGAGGTCATCGTGCTAAATTTCTACCAAGGCCTGCGCTACCAGGAAGTGGCTGATGTGCTGGAAATCCCCCTCGGCACCGTGAAATCCCGCATCAATCTCGCCATTGCGGCACTGAAGGAGATTCTCAATGAGCGCTGATTTCTTACCGTGCGGCGACGCAAACGCATTCGTCGCAAACGAACTGTCTCCTGCGGAGCGCGAGGATTTCGAAGCGCACCTGGCGATTTGCGGCGACTGCCAGAGGGAAGTTGCCACTACGCGGATCCTTTTCCGGAAGCTTTGCGCAGTACCGTCCGCCACGGTGAGCCGTAAGTTCGAGCATTCGGTTTTCGCCCGCTTGCACGACGAATCACCGGCCGCATCGCGGCTTTCTGCGTGGCCGCGCATCGCCGCCGCGGCGGCTGGCATCGCGATCCTCGTCACCGGCGTTGCCGTGCTGACGAAAACGACCGAGCGCGTCCGAGAGCACAAGGCCGCCGCATGGAGCGCCGCCAAGGGACTCGATTGGCTCACGCGCGCGCAGGAACCGGATGGGTCTTGGAACGCCAAGCGCTGGGGCGGCGAGGAGAAGTTTGCGCCGGCACTTTGCGGGCTCCCGCTGCTGGCGCTCGTCGTCGCCGACGAGGCCACGCCCGCCCAGGAAGAAGCCGCCGCCCGCGCCACGGCCAACCTGCTTCGCTTCAAGAATTCCGACGGGACGTTTGGCGACATTTTCCAAGGTGCGCCTTATAATCATAGCATTGCCACGCTTGCACTCCTGCACGCCTGGGAGCACAACCCGGATTCCGTGCCGAAACCAGTGCTGGATTCCGCCGTCGCCGCGCTCGCTCGCAGCCAGACGGCCGAGGGCGGCTGGGGTTATCTGTACAGTCCACTGGCCGACCGCTCGATCACGCAATGGCACGTTCAGGCTCTCGAGACTGCCGCCCGCCTTGGGTGGAAAGAGGCGGGTAACGCGGCTGAACGCGGGATCCTCTGGCTGAGGGAATACAGCGATTCGGAGGCTGAAGCGTTCGAAGCCGCGGAAGCCACCCGTGTCGTCCGTGCCAAGGCTACCGAGAGCAGCCCTCTGAATCCGAATGCGCCCGGGCTCTACCAAGCTTACTTTACCATCGCCGCTCTTCGTGATGACCCGGATTCGCATGATCGCGTGATTGCCCTGCAAAAGGAGATCCTGGGGCGCCAGGAATTGAACGGCGATGTCCGCGGCAGTTGGACTCCGGATGACCAGTGGGGGCGCGCGGGCGGTCGTGTTTACTCGACCTCGCTTGCGTGCCTCTCGATTGCGAGCCAGCACCCCAAAGCAATCGCCAGGGGACCGGCCCCGCAGCGTCTGATTTCCGCCGGCGTTGCTGGCGCCAAGTTATTCGGAGGACCGGCGCTGTAGGGAGGCACGAGCGGGCCTGGAGACCCGCTTGCAATTACCCAAAAATCCGCAGTTTTCGCGGGTCCGGACTCGAAGAAACCTTCGGACGAGCCTTTGCGGGGAGCAGCGACGGCGGTGTGAGCGTGCCTTAGCTCCGTAGCAGCGGCCTGTTTATCGTTGCGCGTCCAACACGTGTTCGAACAGTCAGGAGCCAAATCGCGTCGCCGCCAGCTTCAGCGCGGCATCACGCGCGGACGTCGCAATTCATGTCGCTCCTACGGAGCGCTGCTTTCAACGCAACTGAAGCTATAAACCGTTCGCTCCTACGGAGCTGAGAGCGAAGGGCGCCAATTCGGACAGCCGAATTCACCGCAGTCCAAAGGCCTTCGACTTTCAGCGAAGCGCGTGGGCGGATCAGCCCACAAGTTCAAAGGCGAATCAGGCGCTCACTGGGGCAGTGCAATTCGCAATGCCAAATCCGCGATCCGCCTTACGCCGCGTCCTTATCCTGCTTCCGACGAATCAGTGGCGCCTTCTTTCCTTCCACCACGGCGCGATTGACCGTGACCTCCGCGATGTCCTCGCGGCTGGGCACGTCATACATCACGTCACGCATGATCCGCTCGAACAGCGAACGCAGAGCGCGGGCGCCTGTGCCGCGCTTCACCGCAGCTTCGGCAAAGGCACGCAAGGCGTCCTTTGTCACCGTGAGTCCGACGCCCTCCATGCTCAGCAGCTTTTGATACTGCTTCACCAGCGCATTCTTTGGCTCGGTGAGGATAGAAACAAGTTCGTCTTCCGTCAGCGGATCCAGCGCCGTCACGACGGGCAAACGTCCCACGAACTCCGGAATCATGCCAAAGCGGAGCAAATCCTCGGGCTCCGTGAACCGCAGCACTTCGCTGATCGGAACCTCGGCCTCTTTGACCTCCTCGTCCTTCGAGCCGACCTGGAAGCCCAGCACCTTTTTGCCGCGCCGGCGCTCGATGATCTTGTCGAGCCCCACGAATGCGCCACCGCAGATAAAGAGGATCTTCTCCGTGCTGACCTGGATATATTCCTGGTGCGGATGCTTGCGCCCCCCCTGCGGCGGCACATTGCACGTCGTGCCTTCGAGAATCTTCAGCAACGCCTGCTGCACCCCTTCACCGCTCACGTCGCGGGTAATGGAAACGTTCTCCGTTTTGCGACCGATCTTGTCGATTTCGTCGATGTAAACGATGCCGATCTCGGCGCGTTTGACGTCGTAATCGGACGCTTGGAGGAGCCGGAGAATAATGTTCTCCACGTCTTCACCCACGTAGCCGGCTTCGGTCAAAGTCGTCGCGTCCGCGATGCAGAACGGGACGTCGAGGATCCGGGCGAGGGTCTTCGCCATGAGCGTCTTGCCGCTGCCGGTCGGCCCGATGAGCAGAATGTTGCTCTTGTCGATCTCCACCTCCCCGAGCGGATCCATCCCGAGTTGCGGCGTCTGTCCCCCGCCGCCCTGGTTGTGGAGGATGCGCTTGTAATGGTTGTGAACGGCGACGCTGAGCGTCTTTTTCGCCGAATCCTGGCCGATGACGTAATTGTCGAGCTGGCGGCGGAGTTCCGCCGGCTTCGGGACGCGCAGCTGGGTGCTATGCCGGCGCGCCTCCTCGTTTAGCTCCTTGTCGAGGATCC
>CBHXZU010000222.1:0-8696 GCA_966125105.1 uncultured Prosthecobacter sp. | reverse complement strand
TGTGTTACCCATGTCCTGAACCTCAGGTGTTACCTATGTCCTGAACCAGCGCCCCCACATGGCCGGGATTGCTGTCCGGAACGTGCAACCTGATTTGTTCCGGCTTCGCCGGGCTGCAGGCTCCTCTTTACTGCCCGCCGAAGTCGCCCTAATCCTGACCGGCTCATGGCGATCACGTACCTCGAAGCGATCCGCTCGGCGCAGCACAAGCTGCTCGCCGAGGACCCTCGCGTTTTCATTTACGGGCAGGACGTGGGTGAGTTTGGCGGCGCGTTTAAGGCGACCAAAGGTCTTGCGAAAGAGTTCCCGGGCCGGGTGCTCGACTCGCCGATTTACGAGGACTCGCAGGTCGGCCTCGCCATCGGCGCTGCCCTGGAAGGGATGCGGCCGATTGTGGAGATGCAGTTCGCTGACTTCTCCACGTGCGGCTACACACAGATCGTCCAGCATGCGGCGACGATGTTCTGGCGGACGAACACCCCATGCCCCGTGGTGATTCGACTTCCCAGCGGCGGCACTGCCGGCGCGGGCCCGTTCCACTCGCAGAGCATGGAGGCGCTCTATGCGCACTACCCGGGGCTGATCGTGATGACGCCGGCTACGGTGGAAGACGCCTACTCGATGCTGCTCGAAGCTTCGGCGATCGATGACCCGGTCATCTACTGCGAGCACAAGTATCTTTATTACCACCTCAAGGCAGACACGCTTCCGACCGAAGCTTTGCCGACCGGGAAGGCACGCGTCGCTCGTCCGGGGCGTGACGCCACGATCGTCACGTATAGCGCGATGGTTCATGAGGCGCTCGCCTCAGCCGCGGAGCTGGCCGGCGACGGTTGGGAAATCGAAGTCATCGATCTCCGCAGTGTGAAGCCGCTCGATACCGATACCGTCCTCGCCAGCGTGGCGCGCACGGGGCGGCTGCTTGCCGTCGGCGAAGCTTTTCCCTGGGGTGGCGTTACCGCGGAAGTAATTGCGCGCGTCGCGACGGAAGGCTTTGGCCTGCTCGACGCGCCACCGCGCCGGCTCAACGCGAAAGACACGCCGGTGCCGTATCATCCCAATCTCTGGGGCACGCACCGCCCCACCGCCCGAGCGATCACCGCTTCGATGCGCGAACTCCTTCAATCCTAAATCGTCCAACCATGCCACGGATTCCCATCATCATGCCGCAACTCGGCGAAAGCATTGCCGAGGCGACGATCGTGCATCTGCCCTTCAAGGCCGGTGACGAAATCGAGGGCGACCAGGACATCATCGAGGTCGAAACGCAAAAGGCCACCATGGGCGTGACCGCGCCCTGCCGCGGCAAGATCGCGGAGATCTGCGTGGAGCTTCAGCAGAGCTATCCGGTCGGCGCTGTCCTCGGCTATCTCGAGGTTACCGAGGAGGACGCCAAACGCCTTGGTTTGAATGGCGACAGTCCTTCTCAGCCGGCTGTGTCCGTTGGCCACAAGACGGCGCCGGCTAATGTAACGCCGACCGTGCATGGCCTGCCGGTCCCCGCCCATGCGGGAGGACTGGCTTACCTTTCACCGCGCATGAAGGCGCGCATGGCGGAACTCGGCTTGCATGCCGCCGACATGGCGGGAATTGCCGGCAGCGGCGGCGCTGGTCGCGTTACGATCGAAGATCTCGAGGACTTCCTCTACCGTCTCGACGAGCATCAGCAGACGAAGGCGTCTTCGATGCGCGTCGCCGTCGCGGATGCCATGCGCCGCTCGTGGACGCGTCCGCTCGCGACCGTGGGGCGCCCGCTTCCGATGGATGCCGTGCTCGCGCATCGCAAGGCGCAGGCGAAGAAGCCCGGTCCCGCCCTTTACGCGCTTCGCGCGCTCGCCATTGCACTCGGAGAAAACAGCGTGACTGCCGGCCGACTCGTGGGAGGCAAGATCGTGCATCCGAAGGCGATTGACGTGGGTTTTGCCGTCGAGGCGGAGGAAGGCGTGCTGGTTCCCGTGCTGCGCAATGCGGACACCAAGTCGCTCGCGCAACTCCTGCCCGTTTACGACGAACTCGTGGAACTCGCCCGCCAGCGCCGGCTACCGGCCAGCGCGCAAGGCGGCAGCATCGCGACGGTGACCAATTTCGGCACCTTCGGCCTCACGTGGGCCACGCCGATCCCGCTGCCGGAGCAGACACTTCTCCTCGGCCTTGGCGCGGGCAAACCGGTGCCGAGTTGGGACGCGGCGAAGGGCCAGTTCGTCCCGATCACGGAGGCTGGCCTCACGTTGAGCTTCGATCACCGCGTGCTCGATGGCGGTGCCGCGGGACGCTTGCTGGCCCGCATCTGCGAACTCCTGCAGAAGCCGGAGGCGCTGTAGACTAGAGCAACCCCAATGAAGCCGCTCCAAACCGCGATCGTGGTCATCATCGCCATGCTCGTCGGCGCGGCGATCACGTATTGGGCAGTGCGGCAATTGCCGCCGGCAGGTCGACCGGCGCCAAGCACGACCCCGCCGCCCGGAGGGATGACCACGCAATTGCCGCCACCGGTCGCAGGGGATTCGACCACGCCACCAGCGGTTGAAGCTGCGGAACTAGACGAAGCTGCCCTCGATGCAGCCATCGCCGAGGCGAAAGCCGCGCGCGCTCGCGGAGAACTGAAGCCTGCGGCGACAACGCCTGAGGGTTATGCGCGCGAGTTGGGATCCTTCAATTGGCGCCTGGTGGAACTCGTTAGCGAGTTTCCGGAACGTCCGGAGGAAGGAACCACGGAAGCGAAAACCTACGATGAGCGGATCGACAAGTTGACCCGGCAATTCGCGAATCTGTCGCTGGACGAAGGCCTGCTGGCGGGGACCCGCGACGATACGCCGGAGCAATTGGCGCATCTGCAGGCGCACCTTGCGGGCGGGAGCCTGGAACTCGATGAAGCTGGCGTGGCGAGAGTGGAGGAAGCGCTCAAGCAGGCTTACTTGAAAGTTTTCCCGCTCGACCAGAATGATGCGGCTTCGGAGGCGAAGCTCGATGCAGCGACGAAGGAGGTCACGAGGGCTATTTCTCAGTTTCTGACTGCCGAGCAGCAGAAGCGCTTTGATTTGATGGGGGTGGACAAGGTGTTTTTTGGGCTGCCGGAGCAGTAAAAGGCAAACAAGGCAGAGGGCGGAGGCCAGACGGGGTTCGACTTTCCCGGTACTGCTTGGTTCTCCACGTGACGGGTCGCGGACCGCGACCTACGCGAACGGCTCTTGCGGTGATTCGCCACTAGGAGCTCTTGGGGCGAACTAACGGCAACTTGCTGCCGGTGGTGACGCGCAGCTAGCCTGCGTTGATGCGCTGCTTCCTTCCTTTCTTCCTTTTAGCTGCCCTCGCGTGCGGCGAAGAGCCGATTCCTCAGGACGTTCGAAAGCAAATGCTCGAGCGCATGGAGAAGCAGAAGAAAGGCATCGACGCAGAACTTCAGAAGAATCCCGATGGCGTCGAGTGGCTGAGCCGGCGCGGAGACTTGCGGCTTTTCCTCGGTGATGAAAAGGGCGCCGTGGCGGACTTTGAAAAGGAGATCAAGCTCGACCCCAGCCACGACGCGCCGCATTGGCGCCTCGGCATCGCCTACTACTTCGCGGGCGATTACGCGAAATCGGCGGCGCAGTTCGCCAAGTATCACGCCTACGATAGTCGCGATCGCGAAAACGGCGTATGGCAGTTCCTCGCGAATGCACGGGTCAAAGGCATCGAGGCAGCTCGGAAGGAGATGCTCGAATACACACGCTTCGATCGCGAACCCTTCCCGGATCTTTACGAGATGTTTGCGGGGAAGAAGACCGCCGCGGAGGTTCTGTCCGGCGCGGAGAAAAAGGGCTTAAAGGAAGACGCGCTCGTGATGTTCTTCGCGCACTACTACGTGGGGTTGAACGAGCAGCTGTTTGGAAATGCGGCGGCGGCCAACGATCATCTCGCGAAAGCTGTGAAGCTCTCCCTCGAGGCCCGTGCAGACGGCGGTCCGGGCTACATGGGTCAAGTCGCGAGGCTGCATTACGAGGCCTCGATCAAGGGCGAACCGAGCAGCCCGGCCCCGAAATAGTCGGGACTGACCTCGAAGTGACGCGTTGGGCCCGCCGTTCATCCCGGGCTGTCCTCAGGAATTGGGCGGCAGTCTCAGTTCGACGCGGCAACTCTTCCAATCGCGATTGCGCCTCTGGCAATCGGCTGCGCACCTGTGGCGATCATCTGCGCACCTGCGGCGACCGCCTGCGCGCCTGTGGCGATCACCTGTGCACCTATGGCGACCGCCTGCGCACCTATGGCGATCACCTGTGCACCTATGGCGATCACCTGTGCACCTGTGGCGATCGCTTGTGCACCTGTGGCGATCACCTGTGCACCTGTGGCGGTCGCCTGTGCACCTGTGGCGGTCGCCTGCGCACCTGTGGCGGTCGCCTGTGCGCCTCTCGCAATGCAGCGGCACCTCTGGCGAGCCTATTGCAATCCATCGGGTCGCGATTGCCTCCTTCCCTTCCCTTCCGTCTCCGTTGCCGGCACCGATAAGAGCATCTGCCAATAGAAGTTTCCGATTAAGGAAGCTCGCGTGAATGGATCGGGGTCCTTCAGTCGCTAAAGCTCCCTCAGGATGACCCACTTTTTAACCGTTACGGAACCGCGTTTACCGGAAATAACTTTTGGCAATTGCTCTAACATCTTCGCCTGATAAAAGAACAGCGCCGCGAGAACCGAAGTTCTCGCGGCGGTGGAAAGGAGCAGCAAAAGTTCTGCGAGGGCTCTACTTGGCCGGCGCAGCTTCAGCCGGCTGATCGATCGGCTTCAACTCGCGAATCCAGATATTGCGGAAACGCATCGGATTGCCGTGGTCCTGCAACTTGATCGGGCCCTTTTCACCGTGCTTGTTGTATTTGCCGACATTCCGGTGCGGCGTTTCCCCAGTGACGATCGTGTGGTTTTGGGTGACCACGCCGTTGTGGAGAATGGTCGCTACGGCCGGCTTCGCGACGGTGCCGTCGGCGTTAAAGCGCGGTCCGTCGAAGATGATGTCGTACACCTGCCATTCGCCGGGCTTGCGGCTGGCGTTCACGAGCGGCGGGGTCTGACCGTAGATCGCTGTCGCCTGGCCGTCCGGATAAGTCGGGTTGTTGTAGCAATCCAGCACCTGGATCTCGTAGCGGCCGAAGAGGAATACGCCGCTGTTGCCGCGGCCCTGCCCATCACCGACTGGCGGCGGAGTCGCGAACTCGATGTGCAGTTGCACGTCTGGACCAAACTCTCCCTTGGTGAAAATGTCGCCGCTCTTCGGCACCACCTCGATGTAGCCGTTCTCGACCTTCCATGGTGCATCTTTGCCACCGCCCTGGCGCCATTGGCTGAGGTCCTTGCCGTCGAACAGGACCACCGCATCGCTCGGCGCAGTCCCGACTTTCTCCTGCGTGCTGAATTCCCCCGGCGTAATCACTTTCGGTTGGGGACGCTCGCCATCATGCACGTGCCACTTCGTGCCCGGGATGAGCGGGGTGTCCTGGTAACCGAGCGGTTTCTTCGGTTTATCTTCCGCGTTTGAGGTAACGGCCATGGCAGCAGCAGTGAGCAGCAACAGGGTGGTTTTCATGTGTGGTGAATGGTGAAGCGTTTGGCTAACGCCTTCTTAGCGGGGAGTTGGAGGCAGGCGATGGAAATGCGCAGCGCGAGCGAAGCTGCATCACGCGGAGATCTCAGACGCCATGAAAATAGGTCCTATGGGACCCATGAGACCAATAGGACCTATTCTTCGGGTTCTACTTCACTGCGGACGCCTGGATCGCCTCGCTCACGGTCTTCAGACCATGGCGCTGCACGTACCGCGGCGCATCCACGCCATCATCCGGAAACTTGTCGGCGAACTGCTCCTCATCCTTGAACTGCGCCTGCAGTTTTTTGATCTCCGCCTTGAGTTCGTCGACGATCGGCTTTGAGGCAGGATCATCGTAGATGTTCTTTTGCTCGTTCGGGTCCTTCGTGAGATCGAAGAGTTCCCACGCGTCTTTCTTCCAATAGTAGATCAACTTGTGCGTCGCCGAGCGGACACCGAGATGCCGCGCCGTGTTGTGATGGCCGGGGTCATGGTAATAGCGGTAGTACATCGTCTTCCGCCAATCGGACGGAGTCTCCCCTTTCAGCAGCGGCACAAGGCTGCGCCCGTGCATGTCGGCCGGGATCTTTTCTCCCGCGAGATCGAGGAAGGTCGGGGCGAAGTCGACGTTGAGCGCAAATGCATCCTCCACCGCGCCCGTTTTCACTCCCGGACCCGTGGCCATGAGCGGCACGCGCAGGCTCGGTTCATACATGTAGCGCTTATCGTACATGCCCATGTCTCCGAGGAAGAATCCGTTGTCCGACGTGTAGAAAACGATCGTGTTCTTCGAGTCGCCCGACTTCTCGAGGTAGTCGAGCACCTTGCCCACCCCGTCGTCCACGCTCTGCACGCAGGCCAGGTAATCCTGCATGTAGCGCTGGTATTTCCATGCATTCAGCTCGTCGCCTTTCAGCACTTTCTTCGTGCCGTCGGCCTGCGTGAGCTCCACCTCCGTCGGCTTCTCACCGAGCCACCTTTGGCGTTTCGGGCCGGGAGGAAGATCCGCCGGCGGCTCGAGCTTCAGATCGGTGCGGGTGAGATCATCGAATACACGCTGCCGATTTTCCGGCAGAGCAGCGGGCCGCGTCTTGTAATCGTCGCGCAACGTCTCGGGCTCGGGGAACGTCTTTGCGCGAAACTCGGCCGCATATTTCTCGCTAGGCGTCCATGCGCGATGCGGCGCCTTGTGATGCAGGAACAGGAGGAAGGGTTTGTCCTTCGGACGCGTTTCGAGGAACTCGATGCCGAGATCCGTGATCACGTCGGTCGCGTAGCCCTTGATGCTCATCTGCCCCATCGGGGTGAGGAATGCGGGCTGATTGTAGACGCCCTGCCCGGGGAGGACGATCCAGCGGTCGAAGCCGGTCGGATTGCTGCCGAGGTGCCACTTGCCGATCATCCCCGTGTGGTAGCCAGCCGCGTGGAGCAGTTTCGCAACGTTCTGCTGCGAGCCGTCGAAGTTATTGAAAACCGGCACCCCATTCGCGTGGGAATATTTGCCGGTGAGCAACGTCGCGCGGCTCGGCGTGCAAATGGAGTTCGTCACGAATGCATTCGTGAACCGCATGCCCGTCTTCGCCAGGCGATCCATGTTCGGCGTTTGGTTCACCTTCGAGCCATAAGCCGAGATCGCGTGCGCCGCGTGATCGTCGGTCATGATGAAGAGGATATTTGGGCGATCTGCAGCGAAGCCCAGCGTCGCCGTCGCCGCGAAGAATGCCGTGGAGAGAAGAAGTTTCATCGGGATGTAGAAGGAGAGAGTGAATCGGAAACGGGACTTTCCAGCCCGGGGATTACACCGCGAACCGGAGAGAATTAGACAGCTCGCGTGACGGTCGCGGCGGTCTTGGTCACAACGAGCCGCGTTGAACATTAGCGAAACGCCAAGCGCAAGTTTTGAAGATGGCGCAAGCGAACAGCGGGCAAACGTTCAACATACAAGACGATTTACACCCGCCAAAAGCGGATATTTCACGCTATGCGCGAAAAGCCGGTCATCTGACGAGGGACGAGGAAGGACCCCGGGCCATTCACGACAACTTCATCGCCGGCGGATGAGTTGTGGTGAATGGCCCGGGATCCTTCTCCTCGTTACACTCGGTCAGGATGACCGGCTTTTTTGCACCCTGACTGTGCAAATCGTATTGCTCCTGCCGACACCGGGCCCTTCCCTGGCAAAAAAGAAACCGGCCGTCGCCTGCGTGAGGCAACGGCCGGTGTGAGATTCTGATTCTTTAAGCGCGGCGGCTTACTTCTTCTTCTCCGGCTTTTCCGTCGCCGGCTTCTCCGCAGCGGCGGGCTTTTCTTCGGACGACCCGCCCTTCGGACGATCGGCATTCAGCGTGTCGATCACGTACTTCGTGAAATCGTATTTCTCGCTCGCGAACATCACGACCGGGACGTTGTTGATGCTGTTGCCCGAGACGTCGAAGACGAGGTCGAACTGCTCGCTCTTCACGCGATCGCTTACGACTTTCTTGATTTCGTCAACGATGCCGTTGCGGATGCGCAGGGTCTGATCGGCGAGCTGCTTGTCCTTCTCCTGCGTGAAGCTCTGCAGATCCTTCATGATCTCCTGCCACTCTGCGATCTTCTTCTGGCGTTCCTTGTCAGCGGCTTCCTTCTTCGAGGCGCTCACTTCGGGCTTCTTCAGCTCGTCGTTCAGCTTCGTAATCTCCGCCTCGAGGGCCTTGCGCTTCTCGGCCTTCTCATCGAGGTCGCGCTTCACCTGGCCGCGCACCTCGTTCATCTTGGCTTCGGCTTCTTTCGTGCGCCAATACTTCTCAAACACCGTCTTCATATCGACGGTGCCGATCTTCAGCTCAGCAGAAGCCTGGAAAGCGGTGCCCATGAACGCGAGGGCGGCGAGTGAGGTAATAAACGATTTCTTCATTTGGGTGAGTAGAGTCTAGACTGAACGAAGCACAGTTCGTTCAAAACTTATAGCCGACGTTGAACTGGAACTTGCCGCTCGAATCGTTGAATTCGTCGGCCTGCAGCGGAATGCCGTAGTCGATACGGATCGGGCCAACCGCCGGAAGCTCAAGCAATAAGCCGATACCGACGTCGCTGTTCAAATTGCCCGTGCCGAAGTCCCACGCATCGCGATTCACAAAACCGACGTCGTAAAAAACTGCAC
>CBHXZU010000221.1:0-8699 GCA_966125105.1 uncultured Prosthecobacter sp. | reverse complement strand
GGCAAAGCGGGAGGCCAGCTTCTGCGAAGGATTCCTTTCCGGCGTGCCGACCAGCACAGCCGGCTTGAGTGGCGCCCTCCTGCAGCTTGTGCAGGAGCACGGAAAAATCCTCGGCGAGGTGCGCGTGTTGAATGCGGTGTCCCAAGGTAATGTGTCCGCGCCGGGCCTGACCGCTGAAGAGCGCCAGCGAGTGCAGGCACATCTGGCAGTCGTCAACGACGCGCGTTCTGAGCGCCTGGATGCTGCGGCCCGGGATGCATCCACGCGGACTGAAGACTTGCGGGATGCGGAAGAATCACTGCGCGAAGCGCAAGAAGAAGTGCGGACGCACCAGCAATCATTCGCCGGCGCAAGGAGCGAAGATAAGAAGGAAGCGGCCCAGGAGATTGCAGATTATAAGCGCGTCCTTAGCGTCCTGGCGCGGGAAGTAAACCGGCGCCAGGAAGCCGTGAATCGCATTCGGCGGGAGATCAATCTGCTGCGGGCTGAAGCCATTCCAGTGGCCATTCCGCCGGCGGAAGATCGCTCGACGCAGTTGACGACGGCGCAGGCGGCGCTGGCCAGGATTGAAGTCGACATCCGCCAGCGAGAACAAGTGGCGCGTCAGCAAATCCGTGAAACGGACGCGGCGATCGAACGGTTCCGCGCGGAGGCTGCACCCCGGCAAATCCTTGCTCGGGCCGCTGGCTTGGTCATGAATGCGAGCTCGCTAGCGATCGGCTCAGAAGTGCGTGCCGACACGGAGTTGGCTCAACTCGTGACGCGTGAAATGTGGCAGATAGAGTGTTCCATCCCGCCTTCCCAAATGGCGCGTTTGCAACCAGGCCAGCCGATCCGCGTCGCGTACATGAACAACTCTCGCAAACCGGGCTCGGCAATCGAACCACTCGTCATGACGGGTGGCCCTAATCCGCGGTTGCGTCTCCATGTCACGCGCGAAGACTGGCGGGACGGGATGCACGTGCAGATCGAGACCGATGTGGTTGTCGGTTCATTGCTCGATGAGTGGCTGGGGCGCGTCTCGCTTGCGCCATAGCAGCTGAATTGAACTCTCAGCGGGAGGCGCGCGCGTCTACGGCAGCGGCAGCTACGCGCCAAGAGCAGCGGGGATTTCGTCCCGGCGCGTTTCGCTACCGGCGGCGTTCAATTGAATCGTCACCGCCAAGCCTTTCGGCGACAAATTGCGCGCGCCGACGGAGCCGCCGCAGGCTTCCACGCAGGTGGCTACGATCGCCAGGCCCAGGCCGGCTCCACCCTGGCCGGGAGTGCGCGCGACGTCGATTCGGTAGAATGGCTCAAAAATCCGCGGGAGTTCGACTTCTGGAATGCCCGGGCCAGAATCTTCCACGGAGACGCGAACTGCGGTGCCCTGCTTTTCCCCGCGAATCCTGATCGGCCCGGCATGTCCGGCATAACGGATCGCATTGCGAATGAGATTGCTCAGGGCTCGGAGCAAAAGATCCGGATCGCACATCGCTGACAGGTCTTGCGGAATCTCAATCTGTAATCGCGACGTGTCGGAGGCTTCGCGGTTGACGGCCTTTTCAGCGACCGCGTGCACATTCGTGGCCTGCACCTCCACCTTTCGTCCGCTCACACTGGCGCGCGAAAATTGCAGCAGCTCATTCACGAGGCTCCCCATGTGCTCCGCTTCTTCGCGAACATCCGCGAGACGCTCGCGATCCGCATCGGACGCGGCGCGTTGCTCGAGAATGGCGAGCGCCATTTGCAGGCGCGCGGTCGGCGCGGAGAGCTCGTGCGCCACGTCGCCAAGGAAGCGCTTTTGACCGTTCATGTATCCGGCCAGGCGGCTCGCCATGCGATTGATCTCGCGGCCGAGTTCACCCACCTCGTCACGGCGGCGTTCTTCCGCCTGCGCTTCGAACTTCCCTTCGGCGAGATTAGCCGTCGCATTGCGCATTTTCGAGATGCTGCGAGTCAGCCCACGAACGAAGGGAAACCAAATCAAAATGGAAAGACCCAGCACACCCGCGCCCCATCCCACGTAGGGAGTCACGTCAAAGTAAAAACCGTGTCCCGTGGGCGAATCGGACATCGCGGCGACGATTGCGCCATTGCGAAACTCGGGATGCCGCTCATCCGCGCGAACGATCACCCAATAACGGTCGGGCTCGCTGCTTTGCATGACGACGCGTTGCGGGATCGGACGAGAAAACGCGGAAACGCGCTCTCGCCGCGGCTCATCGTCAAATGGCGGCGGACCATCGAAATCACGATCCCTGGGCGGCGGGCCCCCGAAGTCTCCATCTTCTGGAGGCGGGCCCGGAGGACCGCTTCGAGGAGGCCTTCTCCCTCCGCCTCGCGGAGGCGGACCATCATCATTGCGCGGCGGCCGGTCCGGGCGAGGTCCGCCAAACAGCCGGCTGTGAACTTCCGGAGGCAACGGTTCGCGCGGACCCGCGACAGGACGGCCATCGTCCGAGATAAGTCGAAAACTTACACCGTGGCGTTTGCTGTGTTCCGCCAGGATCCCGTCCCAATCATTTTTTGGACGCGGGATAATCTCCGCCATGATTTGCGCTGCCGCCTGTTCCACGTGTTCGCCCGCCGTTCGCGCCGGAAGCGCCGTGAAACGAAATTGGTCGCGCAAGAGCAGCCAGCTCGCGGCGCCGATCGCGGCGAGGTTTAGAAAAAACCAGCCGATGATCTTGGCATAGAGCGGCACCCGAAACTTCATAAAGCGGTGTCGGGGTCGACCAGGATGTAGCCCGCAGCGCGAACGGTTCGGATGAACCGCGGAGCTTTTGCGTCTTCGCCGAGTTTGCGCCGCAAGGCGGAAATGTGGACGTCGATCGAGCGGTCGAAGACGTCATAATGCCGATCACGAACGTCCTCGAGCAATGCCTCGCGCGTTTTCACGCGTCCTTTGGCTCGAGCGAGCGCGTGCAGGAGATCATACTCCACCGGGGTGAGCACGAGTGGCTGGTCAGCCATCGCCGCCGTGCGTGTGTTGGGATTCAGGCGAAGCGGGCCGACTACAATCTCCGGTAGCAATGCATCCGGGTCTTCCACCTTGCGGGAAGAAGTCCGGCGCGTCACGGCGCGGAGTCGCGCGAGCAGTTCTCGCGTGGAAAAGGTCTTCGGAAGGTAATCGTCCGCGCCGATTTCCAGGCCGACGATTCGATCCGCTTCTTCGCCGCGTCCTGTGAGCATCAGCACCGGCACATTGCTCGTCTTGCGAATGGCTTTCAGCACTTCAAAGCCATCCATCCCGGGCAACATCACGTCGAGGATGATGGCCGCCCAATCTTCAGCGGACGCGCGCTCGACGCCTTCCGGGCCGGTATGAACAGCGCTGACGTCGTATCCAAGCGGGCCGAGATAATCGCCGATCAGCCGGCAAAGTTTCCGGTCGTCATCAATCACGAGCAGTCGCTGGGTGGCATTCGGCGCGGCGGACATTGCAGCCAGGAAATACAACGAATTCTGCGCCTTGGGTGCACTTTTTACAACGGCTTAACAGTTTTCCATTTGGGGGCAGATAATGTCTTAAAGGTGCAGGTGCAGTGTTAGGGGAACTCAATCGCATGACCGTGCCTCACGTCTCCGATCACCAAACTGAAAAAGGGCGCCCGAAACTGGCGATCACCGATACAATGGCGCTCTATGCGCTGCGGGAGGGCAGCGATCTCGCGGCGACCGCCTGGCTTTGCCAAAAATATCGCCCGCTAGTGGCGCACGTGGCGCGCCGTTCTTTCCGGGCGAGCCCGCTGCCCGACGAAGTAGTGGAGCAGAGCCTCGAGCGGGCGATCGCACTGCTGAAGAATGATCCGCCGGCGATTTCGGCCGCCGGCGTGTTTGCGCGGGCAGCGCTGCAAGTAGCCTGCGAATGGCTGCGTTCAGACTCGACCGCGGCGACCGTCGCAGCGTAACGGACGATGAAAACATCGACCCTCCTGAGCTTTGCTGCCCTCCTGCAATTGGCGACTTCGATTGCTTTTGCAGATCCCCAAGTCACTTCGTGGATGACCGCCAACTCCGCGCGTTACGCCCGCATCTATACGTCAGACGCGAACCGCAACGCCGGTCAGACTGTGACGACATGGTCGCAAGGCACGACTTCGCAAACAGCACCTGCCTACTGCGGTGTGCAGGAAATTTCTCATTCGGCCAATTGGATCTATATCCGCACGACTGGCCTGGGCAGTCACGTGATGGGCCCATGGTACCTGAATGCCGGTCGCACGCAGCTATTCCCGAACTTCCCGAAGAACACGAAGACGCTCTACCGCATTCCGCGCTCCAGCACGCTCGGGACCGCTCCAACGACGAAGACACTGACCGGCCTCGGCGCGATTGGCTACTTTGTCGACGGTGTGGCGATGTTCGATTCGCGGGACGGCTTCTACTGGAATGGATCCGCCGAGACCGGTGGAGGAGGAACGGGTTACTGGAATCGCGAGGCGTACGTGAATGAGGGTGTCACCTTCGACCAGGGATACGCGCACCAGGAGCAAACGGGCACGCACCACTACCACGCGCAGCCAATCGCGCTCCGTTACCTCCTCGGCGATCACGTCGATTACCTGCCGGGAAACAAGAGCTACGTGGAATCGGCGACTGCGATAACGAAGCATTCTCCCATCATCGGCTGGGTGCGCGACGGCTACCCGATCTACGGACCCCACGGATATTCCCAGCCACTGAACTCGAACAGCGGTATCCGCCGGATGATCAGCGGCTACCAGCTTCGCAATGGCCAGAACGGCACTGACAACCTGACGACCGCCGGCAGGACGACGATCCCGGCCTGGGCGCAACGCGCTTACGCGGTCGGAGCGAGCCAAAGCGGTCCGGCCGTTTCCCCGACCTATCCGCTCGGCCGCTACATGGAAGACAACGCCTATCGCGGAGACCTCGGGCAAACGCAGGGCGTCCAATTCGACCTCGACGAATACAATGGTCGGTTCTGCGTCACGCCCGAGTTTCCACAGGGAACCTACGCATACTTCACGAGCATCGCGGCGGACGGCACGCCGGTTTATCCCTACAGTATCGGGCGCTGTTTTTATGGAAATCCCACGGGGAGCGCGCAGACCTCGATCGTGGAGACCGTCACGACGCATTTCAAAGGAGGACCGGACGTGGCGGAGGTGGCGCAATCTCCCGCGCTGAACGCCGCGAATGGGAACGTCACCCTCACTTGGAGCAGCGTGGAGGGCGGCACGTACAAGATCGAGGCGTCGAACAACGTTACGAATTGGACCGTTCTCAGCAGCACGCAACCCGCCGCCACGAACGCTACCTCTACGACTTACACGGAAAACGGCGGTGCCACGGGGAATCCAGCGCGGTTCTACCGCCTGATTCGCACCGCACTGGCCACCTACGATCCCGTCGGTGGAACGACCGCAGGAGGGACGGGAATTCTCAATGTCACGCCCACCTCTGCGGTGCGCGGCGCAACGTTCACGTTGACCGTAAACCTCGATCCCGCGGCGACGCCGGCACCCCCGCCACAAAACGCGCCGGTAAATGCGGTCACGCTGGGAACGATCGCGGGAACGAATCGGATCCATGTGTCACAAACTCAGGTCAGCGCGCAATTCACCATCCCGGCGAATGCGGCGACCGGACCCCAAACCGTGACGGTTACTTTTCCAGGTCCGCCCGAGAATCCGACCGCAACGGTAAGTTACACGCTCACCAACGGCTTCACCATCAACTGAGCGCGTTTACGCAAACTTCACACTTTTCCGGGTCTAAGCACATGAAGGCTTTAAATCGACCTGCGATCTTCCACTCATGAACACTGCGAAGACCAGCCACGCCAGCACCTCTACTGCGGTGAACCCGCCGCGTCCGCGGTTGGGGAAGGTGCTCAGCTGGCGTGTGGAATCGGTCGTGGCCATCTCGACGGGCGCGGCGACTCGGGACCAGGCCGACGCGCGCGTCGCCGTTCAACTCCCATGAAAGCGGGGCTGCCGGCGATTTTACTCGGGCTCTGTGCGATAGCGTGGGTAAATGCTGCGGAAATCCGCATCGTGCCTGACTTTGCCGGAGCGCCTCTCAAGGTGGAGGAACTCAAGCACGTGACGGACAGTGGGCAGACGCTGGAGGTCTCCCGGCTGGACTTCCTCGTGACGGATTTTGCGCTCCGACGGGTGGACGGTAGTTGGGAGCCCGCAAACGAAAATGCCGCGTACTGTTCACTCGGAAAGGGCCGCCTACACGTGGCTGAAGGAAAGTTCGAAGGGCGCTACAAAGCCGCGCGCTTCCTGGTGGGGGTAAATCCCGAGACCAATCGCGCAGATGCGAATCAATACTCCGGAACGCATCCCCTGAATCCAAATGTAAATGGGCTGCATTGGGGCTGGGCAGGGGGGTATGTCTTCGCGGCGATCGAGGGACGCTGGCAGGGCCGCGGCGAACGCCTGCACGGCTATTCTTTCCACATCGCCCGGGATGAGAATCTCATCCGAGTGGAATTGCCGCTGCAGGACGAGGCGGTCACCGATCTCGCGATCCATCTCGACGTCGCGCGCGTTTTCACCGGCATTCGGCTCGATCCGCAGGACTGCACGACCCACTCGCGCGCGGGAGATCCGCTCGCTGCAAAGTTGCGGGATAATTTGCGGGCTGCATTCTCGATCGGCGCGCCGGCGGAAGTGGCCACAGAAGGCGCAAAGAAGGCGCCGGCAAACTTGCTGATCGGGCCAAAGTCGACGCCCTACTCATTCTCCTTTCCCGCATATTTCCCGAAGCCTTCGCTGCCGCTGGACAACCCACTCACGCGGGAGGGAGTGGAACTCGGGCGGCGATTGTTCAGTGATGTCCAGCTCTCGGGAAACGGCACGCAATCGTGCACAAGCTGCCATCAGCCCGAGCGCGGATTTTCTGACGTGACCCGTGTGAGCCGTGGAGCGGATGGCGCATTCGGCACGCGAAACAGCATGCCGCTCGAGAATCTCGCGTGGAAAACGGAGTTCTTTTGGGATGGGAGGGCGTCGACCCTGCGGCAGCAGGTGCTTATGCCGATCGAAAACCCGGTGGAGATGAATGCGCGGCTGCCGGATGTCGTGTCACGAATCTCGAACGACAAGTATCAGCCGGCATTCGAGGCGGCATTCGGCACACCCGAGGTGAACGCCGATCGCATTGCGCGGGCGCTCGAGCAATTTGTCCTGACGCTGGTTGCGGCGAACTCGAAGTTCGACGACGTGATGCGCGGCAAGGCGGAATTTACGGAGGAGGAGCAGCGGGGATTCGATCTCTTCCACACGGAGTTCGATCCGCGGCGCGAGCAATTCGGCGCAGACTGCTTCCACTGCCACGGCGGCCCGCTCTTCAGGAACATGGAGTTCGCCAACAACGGTCTGGATTTTGAAACGCGAGATTGGGGCCGTGCCGAGACGACAGGGCGTGCTGCCGATATTGGGAAGTTTGCCGTCCCCTCATTGCGGAATATCGCGAAGACGGCGCCCTATATGCACGACGGGCGGTTTCGCGATCTCGAGGAGGTCATCGGCTTCTACGATCGCGGAGTGCGCCCAGCCCGAACGCTGGATCCCAACTTGGCAAAGCATCCGCCCATGGGCCTGCATCTTCCTCCGGAAGATCGGCGGGCGCTGGTGGCGTTTCTGAGAACGCTCAGCGATAAATAGGCCTGAACGCTTCGAAGGAAGCGCGGCTCATTGCCGGGGGTAATTCCGGGACCCGAGGCTTAGACTCAGCCGCATCTACGGGTGAAATGTGGGTCATCTGAACGGAGCGGCGAGGAACGAGCCCGGAGTGAAGGACCTCGAGCCACTCGCGGCAACCGGATTGCGGAGGGGCTCGCCACGGTGCTGACCAATTTCACAATCGAGTTCTGAAATTAAAACGCTCCCTGGGATGCCACGGGGTCCTTCACTCCGCAGCTCGTTCCTCGCTGACTGCGTCAGGATGACCATCTTTATTATCCGCAATTTTCGAGGCGAACGGATCACGTGGGAAGTCACCCGTGTTTGAAATGAATCCGCCGCAGGCCGCTCGCCAACACTGGGACATTGGATTGGAAGTTGGACGCTGACAACCTCGCGTCCCGTTCTTGCCCACTGCAAGCTCCGCGCCTAGGTTCCGCGTTCCTTTATGGCTGAGCAATCCGATCGCAAGACACTCGAGCAGCGCCACCAGATGTCCGACATCGAGCGCCTGCGGCATTCCGCGGCGCATGTGCTGGCGACGGCGATCCTAAAGATTTGGCCCGAGGCCCAGTTTGCCGCGGGTCCGCCAGTCGAGAACGGCTTCTACTACGATGTCGATCTGCCGCACCGCATTTCGCCCGACGACTTTGCGAAGATCGAGGAGGAGATGAAGAAGGAGATCAAGGCGAACAACCCGTTCGAGCGCCAGGTGGTGTCTCGCGACGAAGCGATCGCGCTGGCGAAGAGCGGACGGCTGGGCGGCCTGAGCGAGCGTCCGGGCAATGAGAGCACCTTCAAGATCGGTAACCTCGCGGATATCCCGGAAGGCGAAGAAATCTCGCTCTATCGCAATGGTGACTTTCTCGACCTTTGTGCGGGCCCGCACGTGATGCGCACCGGCAACATCGGGGCCTTCAAGCTCACGCATGTCGCAAGCGCTTACTACAAAGGCGACGAGAAGAACCCTCAGCTGCAGCGCATTTACGGGACCGCGTTTAAGAACAAAACGCAGATGGACGAGTACTTCGCCATGGTCGAGGAGGCGAAGAAGCG
>CBHXZU010000220.1:0-8712 GCA_966125105.1 uncultured Prosthecobacter sp. | reverse complement strand
CGTCGGAGTGCGTGGGCTTTCGCGGGTGGGGAAATGTGCTTTTTGGTTGTCGGGTCGCCCTCGCTACAGGCGTACAAAGTCACCTTAAGTCATTCGCCAAACTGGATGCTTCCTGCGCCGATGAGGTTGCTTTCACTCGAATCCTTTAATCCTCAAATCATGTAAATCCTGTCTCCTCGTGCACCGTTCGCCTGCGGGGGACGCTCGAAGCGGAAGGCTCCGGAGGCTAGTAGAGTTCGACCGGGGAGCGTTTGCCGTCTTCGGGACTGCGTTGGGCGGCGGCTTCGGCGCCGAGGGTGGCGACGCGCAGGTCGTAGACTTCGGCGTCGCGGCGGCGGAACTCGGCTTCGTCCCACGGGTCGGGCGGGGTGAGCTTGGTTTTGAACGCGGCCATGTTGGCGAGGGCACGGTCGAGGTGGGACTTGGCCACGCTGTTGAGCGCTTCGTGGGCTTTTTCCACCATCTCTACGCGGTGGCAGATCATCGCGAGGTCGTTGCCGGCGGTGATGGCGCGCTGGATGACTTCGGCGAGCCCGCTGTCGCCGGTGCCGTAGGGATTCAGGATTGCGCCCATGTCCAGGTCGTCGGTCATCACCAAGCCGCGGAAGCCCATTTCACCGCGGAGGAGGTCGGTGATGATCTTTGATGAAAGCGAGGTGGGGACGCCGGAGTCATCGAGTGCGGGATAGAAGGCGTGGCCGATCATCATCGAATCGACGCGGCTGCCGGCATCGGTGCCGCCGACTTCGGCGAAGTGACGGAAGACGGCGAGTTCGTTTTCTTTGAGGTCTTCGCGGCTGAACTTGACGGTGGGCAGCTCGTGGTGCGCGTCGGCGGGACAGCGCGAGTAGCCGGGGAAATGCTTGCCGCAGCTCAGCACGCCTTCATTGCGCATGGCGTCGTTGAATGCGGTGGCGTTGCGGATCACGTGTTGCGCGTCGTTGCCATAGCAGCGTCCGCGCAGACTGTTGTCGGCGTCGTCGTCGAAAGAGATGTCGAGCACGGGGCAGAGATCGAGGTTGAAGCCAAACATGCGCAGCAGCCGGCCGGTGATGCGTCCGTGCTCGGCGATGAGGCGGGGGTCGTTCTTATCGCGGAGCTGGTTGGCGTTCGGCGGCTCGTTGCCGATGAGTTTCAAGCGCGAGACGCGTCCGCCTTCCTGGTCGATCGTGATGATGGGCGGCGTGTCGGAGAGGTCGCGCAGGTCGTCGATCAGCTTCCGCAATTGCGCGGGCGTTTGAATATTGCGGCCGAAGAGAATGAAGGCGCCGGGCTGCAGTTTTCGAAAGGAAGCGGCTGCGGCGGAGTCGAGGACGGGGCCGGGGACGCCGGTCATGAGGAGCTGGCCGAGTGAAGACATGGTTCGCTGGATTAGTAGGGGGATCTCAAGGGGTCAACGTGTTCGCGCAAGGACTTGGCCGTGGCGCGTGCGCGATTGTCACTTTGCATCCAACGCGAATGCGCACAGGCTTTCGGGCGCATGAAAGCGCAACCGATCCCGAGCAATTACCCGCAGTTTTCGGCCACGATTGCGGTGCGTGATGCGAAGGCCGCGATCGAATACTACACCAAGGTGTTTGGGGGTAAAGAGCGGATGCGGCTTACGGAGCCCGGCGGGAGGATTGGGCATGCGGAACTGGAGTTTGAAAAGGGCGGGCTGCTCATGCTTTCCGATCCGTATCCGGAGTGGAATGCGACGCCGGACGACCTCGGCGGACGGTCCACCGTGGTGCTGCATCTCTACGTGGCGGATGTGGATGTCATCATCGAGCAGGCGGTGCTGACCGGCAGCAAACTGTCGATGCCGATCGCGAATCACTTTTACGGGGACCGCAGCGGCCGGGTGGTCGATCCCTTTGGTCACACGTGGCTGATTTCCACGCGGATTGAAAACATGAGCGTGGAGGAAATGCAGAAGCGCTTCGATGCAATGTGCGCGGAGCAACGGTAGGGATACGGTGGCGGACAATGCGTTTTTGAACCGCAGATTGCGCAGATTTGCGCAGATTGGTTTTCGAGGTTCCATGCGCCTCTCGATGGGTGAAGCGCTAGGTGTGCAGTCAATGGGAGTTCAGCTCTGGAAGGGCGAATCGCTCGCGACTATGCGCGATTCTGTCGAGCCCTTACAGAACTGATGCTGTATGGTCTCGGATCCCAGGGTTTCACCCTGGGCTTTCTCATTTCGTTCCTTCGGAACTGGTGATTGCGCTTTTGTTTTGAGCCCTCGCAAAACGCCCGTTGCGTCGAGTCGTGTGCCTTTTGATTCCCGCGGCGGGAGCAAACCGAAGTCCGAATATCCGCTTTTTCCCTTCGCGAGCGCTTCAACTGCTCCTTGCAGACAACCAATCTGCGCAAATCTGTGAAATCTGCGGTTTAAAAATGCATTGGTATTGGTGTGACGGCGGGCCAGAGAGCCCTTGCAATCAGGGGGCTCCGGGTCGAAGATTATCGTCCTTTTTACATGTCCTTGCAGCTCTCTGAGATCTCGCCGGAGGAGGTTCGGCAATTGGCGGCGAAGTATGAAAATGCTCCCCTCACGGACCTGCTTGCCTGGATCTGGAAACGATTCGGCACGCGCGCGGCGATCGGCACCAGTTTCCAGGGCGCCGGTTTGGTGATGATCGATCATGCCGTGCGGGCGGGGTTTAATTTTCCCGTCTTCACGCTCGATACGAACCTGCTCTTTCCCGAGACCTACGAGCTCAAGGCTCGGCTTGAAAGGCATTGGGGGATCACCATTGAGTCCGTGGAGCCGGAGATCTCGCTCGAGCAGCAGATGACTCAGAACGGTCCGGAGCTGTGGAAGAAGAATCCGAATGCCTGCTGCACGATTCGCAAGGTGATGCCGCTGCAGAAGAAACTCGCGGAGCTTGCCGTTTGGATCACGGGCGTGCGCCGGCAACAGAGCGAGACCCGCGAAAAGACGCAGGTGCTGGAGATGTATCTCTTCGACGATGTGGAACAGCTCTACATCATGAAGGCGAATCCGATGGCGAATTGGTCCAGGGAAGCGGTGTGGGACTATATAAAAGAGAAGCAGATTCCCTACAATCCACTGCATGATCGCGGCTATCGCAGCATCGGATGCTGGCCGTGCACCCGCCTGACCGGGGAGGGTGAAAACGAACGCGCGGGGCGATGGACGGGCTTCGACAAAACGGAATGCGGGATTCACACGTTCCTGGGCGTGAATATTTGAAGGACGTCGGGAGAAATCCCCGTTTCGGAGCGGCTTGTGAGCTGCTTTTTGGCGAATGGGCGGCCTTCTAGGGGGAACTCTTTTCTTTTGCGGAGGCGGATTCTTTGGGCGATGAAGGAGCCCGTTCGCAATCGCGAATGCAATGTCCATCCCAGAACCCTCGAACGCTTCCGGCGTGAATCGCCGGCAATTCCTTCGCCGCGCCGCAGCACTGGCCGCGCTGGGGCCTCTTCACGCTCTTGGTCAACGTGTTGCCATGGGGCAGACCCCTCGTGCCGTCCGCGGGTATGGGCCGCTGATTAATAAAGGCGATCTCTGGCTGCCGGAGGAATTCGATTACCAGATCATCTCCTGGCAGGGAAAGCCGATGAGCGATGGGAATCTGACGCCAGGATTATTCGATGGCATGGGCGCCTTTCCCGATCGCTCCCTGCCGGGCGGAGTCACGCGGACAATCCTCATCCGGAACCACGAGAACCGCGAGGCCGGCGGTGAGATTCGCGCCATCACTGACCCTTCCCTGGAATACGATCCGCAAATGTGGGGCGGGAATACCAAGATGGTCGTCGAACGCCGGCCGTTGCCCAAGGATGGGGTCTCGTTTCACCGTTACGAATATGTGGTGGTGAAGGACTTCGCGATCCTCGGGGGCACGACGACGAACTGTGCGGGCGGCGAGCTTCCCTTTAAGACATGGGTGACGTGCGAGGAGGTAGTGAAGCGGAGTTCTGCGGGATTGAAGCATGGATACGTCTTCGAAGTGGACGCGACCGCCGATGGGCCGGTCCCGGCGGTGCCGGTGTTGGCGGCGGGACGTTTTGCGCACGAGGCCGCGTGCTGGCGCGGAAACATCCTCTATCTCACCGAGGATCGCAGCATCGTTCCGGATCCGATCCGGGGTGAGGTCGGCGCGTGCGTCTATCGGTACCTTTCAGATATCCCGTATGGACGAGGGACGAATCTCGCGTTTTCCCGGGGCAAGTTGCAGGCGCTGAAGATCCGCGACGAATTTCACGCAAACATGCACCTCGGCCGCGAGGTGGGGCGCCCATACAAAGTCACATGGGTGCCGATCGACGATCCCGACCACGATGATGACTCGGATTCGCGGACCGATCGCATGCCGGGGTTCATCCCCACGAGGATCCAGGCGCAGGATCGCGGTGCCGCGTACTTCGATCGTCTTGAGGGGATGTGGGCCACCGGTGCCGGGGAAAATGCGCGAGTTTACTTTGATTGCACCTCGGGTGGCGCGGCGCGGTTGGGGCAGGTTTGGGAGTTCAACCCGTCGGCCCAGACGATCAAATTGATCTACGAATCCGCCAACCCGGAGACGCTGCGCAATCCCGACAACATGTCCGTGGTACCCACGACCGGTGATGTTTTTCTTTGCGAGGATGGGGGCGGAAATCAGTTCGTGCGGGGGCTGACTCGGCGTGGGGAGATCTACGATTTCGTCCGGACGGGCATCAATCTGAGCGAGTTTTGCGGCGCTTGTTTCGATCGCAGCGGAACCACACTTTTCCTCAACCAACAAGGGGATCGCGGCTCGCTGCCTCTTGGGCCGGTGGGTGCAAGAGCCAGGACCTACGCGATTTACGGTCCTTTTTCCCGGCGCCAGCGTTAGTCCGCGAGAGGCGTGACTGGTTTCGAAAGCTTGCCGGACTAAGTGGGAGGCCATCAGCTGCGTCTGAGTCCGCGGGTCGCTCGTATCTTACTTGCCTGAACTTTTCGTGCTCCCCCTAATGTTCGCGCTGGCCAGCGATCTTTTGCTGGGCAACCTACCCGACCTTCTTCCGATGAATCGACCGCTCTTCCTTTCCGCATGCGCACTCGCCGTTGGCGCCACCGCATGGGGACTTCACCCGCAGAACGCTGGACCCGCCCAGTTTGAGATCAAGTTCAAGCTGCCGCCGCCAAAGCCGCTCACTCCCGCGGAAGAGCTGAAAACGTTCAAGGTTCAGCCCGGCTACAAGGTGGAACTCTTTGCCTCGGAGCCGATGATCGAGTGCCCGATTGCGATGAGCTGGGACGAAAAGGGTCGCATGTATGTGGTCGAAATGCGTGGCTACATGCACACCGTGGATGGGCAGGGGGAAGATCAGCCGAACGGTATTATTTCGATCATTGAGGACACCGATGGCGACGGCAAAGCGGACAAGCGCACGCTTTTTGCCGATGGCTTGGTTTTGCCGCGCGCAGTGTGCGCTGTGAATGGGGGAGCCTTGGTCGGTGAGCCTCCGACTCTGTGGTTCATGAAGGACACGAACGGCGACGGGAAGGCCGACGTGAAGGAAGTCGTGGATAACAACTTTGGTTCGCGCACGGGCCAGCCGGAGCACATGGCAAATTCGCCCACGCGGTTTCTCGATAACTGGGTGTACCTCGCCAACCACCCGGCCCGCTACAAGCTGAAGGATGGCAAGTGGATCGCTGATGGCGTTCCGAGCCGCGGCCAGTGGGGCATGTGCCAGGACAATTACGGCCGTCCGTTCTACAACTTCAATTCCGACTTCCTGCGCGCGAACTTCATTCCCGAAGCGCTTTATAAGAGAAACTCCAACTGGGCGGGCGGCGCTGGTGCCGGCGTGCAGGTGGTGAAAGAGCAGGCGACCTGGCCGATCGCGCCGACTCCCGGTGTGAACCGCGGCTACGAGCCAAACGCTTTGACCCCGGATGGAAAATTGCGCGCAAGCACGGCGACTTGCGGCGCGGCGGTTTACCGCGGCGAGCTCAAGGAATTTGGCGGCGACGTCTTCATCCCGGAACCGGCCGGAAACTTGGTAAAGCGCTTCACGTTGACCGAAAAAGACGGCTCGATCACCGGCGCGAACACGCTGAAGGGCGAGGAGTTCATGGCGTCGACCGATGAGCGGTTCCGTCCGGTCACCGCATATACGGGCCCCGATGGCGCGCTGTATCTCGCCGACATGTATCGCGGGATCATTCAGCACAAGGGCTTCCTCACGCATTATCTGATTCAGAATATCAAGGATCGGAACCTGGAGCCGCCAAGCAATCTCGGCCGCATCTGGCGGATTGTGCCGGACGGCGCCAAAATCGCCGCGCCGAAACTGCCGGAAGGCGGCAAGGAATTGGCCGCTTTTCTGGCGCATCCGAATGGCGTTATTCGCGATACCGCTCAGCGCGTGCTCGTGGAGAAGAAGGAGATGGCGGCCGTTCCCGCGATCACGGAGATCGTGAAGACTGGCAACTCGCTCGGAAAGATCCATGCTCTCTGGACGCTCGAGGGGCTCGGCGCGCTCACGCCAGACGTGGTGAGTGTCGCGCTGAAAGATACCGATGCGAAGGTGCGCTCGATGGCCGTTCGCCTTGCGGATCGTTCCCTCGTGGCGGAACTCACAAAACTAGTGAATGACCCGAACGCCGACGTGCAAATCGCGCTTGGTTTCACGCTTAGCAGTTTCCCGGAGGCGCAGGAAGCCGTGCTCGCGCTGGCGCGCGGGGCCGGGTCGCTGCCACTCGTTCGCGACGCAATCATCTCGGGTCTGCGCGGACGCGAACTCGAAACACTGGAAGCGTTGGTCGCCTCGAAGGACGCGTCACCCGACTTCCTCGCAGCGCTGGCTGCGGCGGTGATGAATGAGCGCCGCACCGCCCGCGTCGAGAAGCTGATCCAGCTCATTGCAAATTCGAACGGTCCTGTGCAGATCGCGCTTCTCGAAGGCGCGAGCGGAAAAAACGCCCCCAAGGGCGCGCCGAAATACAAGTTGCTTTACCTGAATGCCGAGGCTCCCGAGTTGGCGAAACTGACGTCTTCGGTGGACGCGAAAGCGAAGTCGCTCGTGGCTGCGCTCGATGCGCGTGTGGCCTGGCCGAACAAGCCCGGCGTGCCGCCGCCACCAGTGGTGAAACCACTTACGGCTGGCGAGCAGAAGCTCTTCGAAGGTGGCAAACAAGTCTACACGACCCTGTGCGCCGCCTGTCATCAGCCGAACGGCCAGGGAATGGATGGCCTGGCTCCGACGCTCGTTGATAGCGACTGGGTCCTGGGCAGTCCCGACGTGTTGCCGCGCATTGTCCTTCACGGGCTCACAGGTCCTATCAAAGTGAATGGCCAATCTTGGACGCTCGAGATGCCGCCACTCGGCGCTGCATTGAACGACGAGCAAATTGCGGGCGTCCTTACCTATATCCGGCGGGAGTGGGAACACACGGCGTCTCCGATTAGCGTCGAAGACGTGCAGAAGATCCGCGCTGAACATAAGGATCGGACGAAAGCGTGGACGGCTGGAGAGCTTGGCATAGGCGCCAAGAAGCAAGCTAAGAAGTAGACTTTTTCATAATCTGTGCCATAGGTCCGCCGTGCGTAACTTGTTAATCCTAGTCTTGGGTGCTGCCGTTGTGTGGCTGCTGATTGAACGTGGCCGTCTCACGGAAGAAGCCACCGTGGCAAAGGCCGAGTTGGAAAAGAGCCAAAAGACTGTGGACGTTTACGTTCGCCAGGTCGGTGTCCTTACATCGAGTGGCGTTCCGGCTGCAGCAGCTCCGGGTCGCAAAGAGTCGTGGCTGGACGCTCATCTGGATAAAGGCGCAAAGGCCTTGGCCCAACCTGAAAAACATTAGTCGTCAACCCAACGTTCCCTGATCCCTCTCAAGTCCGAATATGCGTATTGTATTTACCGCACTGATTGGCCTGTGTGTCTGGCTTCTAGCTGAACGCCAAAAGTTAAGCGACGGAGTCGGAGGCTTGGAATCGCGAATTGCCTCCATCGAGAAGGAAAAGGCCAGGCTGCAGGAGCGGCTCGCGACGCTTCCCTCGGCGACGCCGATGCCGGTACAGGTGAAGAAGAATTGGCTCCAGGAGCGAATCGAGCAAAGCGCCAACGGCCTTGATGGGACTTCCCGAGGTTCGTCCATGCGGTAGTCCAAACCCGCTCATGGGTTTGGCTAAGCTTGTCCACGGGAGACTTGCCTTTCGGTTCGAACCTAGTGCAATTTACTGAATATGATGAAATTCCTTGTTCTCCTCATCGGTGCATGTGCCTGGCTCGCTGCAGAGCGGCATTCCCTCCTTGAAAGAATGGAAACGATGGAGGGCAAGGTTGCGACAATCGGGAAGCAGAAGTCCGAATTGGATGCAAAACTCGCCGCGATCGAAGGACGGCCGATTCCGCAGACGACTGCAACGGTGGCAACTGCGCCGCCGAAGACTTGGTTGCAGGATCGGATCGAAAACCATGCTTCGCTGAGCCGGCTTGAGCCATCGGATCATCGAAATACGTCGCCCTCATCGCACACGGGGCGTCGATCCGATGGCGGGTACTCGTACTCCTCGGCGACTTTCAATTACAACAATACCTACATTGTTGCTCCCCGCGCGCCACAGCCCACCCCGCCGCCCCCGGCGAAATACATGCGCCCGGTCAGCCGGTAACCGGTTGCCGCGCCCGGTGAGCCGTCGCCGCGCCAGTTGATCTCACTCCGCCACATGGCGGGCGAACAGCAAGCTTGTCGCTTGCGCGAATGCTGCTAAGCCCCGGCGCCTCATG
>CBHXZU010000219.1:0-8720 GCA_966125105.1 uncultured Prosthecobacter sp. | reverse complement strand
CCGGTTTGGAGCGGCCGAGTTGATCTGCGGAAAGGAGCTGCGCCCAATGCACGGCACACCTGTGCCTGACGTTGCAAGGGGCGACAACTTTTAATGGGCGGGGTGGGATTTGGCGACGCTCGGGATAGGACTGATGGGACTGACGGACAAAAGCATCTCCCGCGAGCAATTTCCGGCTTTCGCAGACGTGCTCGCAGTGGCTCGAGTCGAGAGACTTGAGAAAGGTGGGATTGTTGGCGGGGAGCGACGGAAACTTCTTCGGACAACCGCTATGAGTGCACACCCGCGCGAACCTATTTTCCGGCCGCGAGAACCAGCTTTTTTCTCGCGAGAACCGTGTTTTCACCGGCGAGAACCGCGTTTTCGCGGCGCGGAACCGAAGTTTCATGCCACGGAACCTGTTTTCCACTCGCGGAACCTATTTTCCATCTTCGAGAACCTCATAACGCCGATCGAGAACCCGCGCGCCGTCTCAGAGAACCTGTTTTCCGCCGCCGAGAACCACGTTTTTTCGGCTGCCAAGTTGGTCTACGGGCCCGCGAACCGCGTCTGCGCGTCCGGCGATCGAGCGACCCTTTACCACCACCCCTGCAAAACAGCACCCGACCCTGCTGGTTCGGCAGGCTGCATTGTTCACAGAGCGGCGTAAGAGAACCGCTGCTGCGAATGCGCCGAAAGCAAAAGGCCGCGCCACATGTGGTGGCGCGCCCCGGATCAGTGAATCCTGGAAGTCAGCTTAGTGCTTATGCTTCTTCGCGGTCGTGTCGCAGCACGCGTCGCCCTTCTTGTGGTGGCCCTTTTCGCAGCACTCGGCGCCCTTGCCGTGCGGGCAGGTGCTGTGCGAATCGGAGGTGCCGGTGGTGTGGCAGGCGGTGATGCTGAAGACAGCGACAATGGCGCTGAGGATGTATTTCATTGGTTTTGCTGGTGCTTGAGAGGCCGCGGCTACTTGGCCGGGAGGGAAAAGAGCGTGTAGTAAGCAGCTTCATGAAGCAAGTTTGCGCCTTGCGCATTCTTCACGCCCGGAGCGTGCAGTTCATGAACGTGGCCGATTTGTAATCCCTCCACGATGAGTCGCGCCGATTTGCAGTCCGGGCTGACCATCACGCTCTTGATCTTCGGTTTCGTGGCGTCCACCTCGGGGGAGCCGTAATCGCTTTGGTAAATGTAGGTGTAGGTCTCGAGCGTGTAGCTTGCAGGATTGGCGGCCGAGGCAGTGTCCACGGGTTCGGTAAACGTGAGTTCAAAGCCGTCCGGCTTGGCGCGCATCTCGTGGATTTCAAACGGCGTCCTGCCGGTCCACACGAGGCGCTGCAGCGCATAGGGCTTCCCGCCGCGCGCGCCCCATCCGCGATCGGTGCCGTAGACGTAAAGCGAGCCGTCGGTTGCGTAGTCCAGCGCGAGTGAGCCGCTGTCGAAACCTTTGCGGAAAGGAAAGCAGGCGCCCTGGTATTTGCCGTCCACTTTCTCCAAGGCGACTCGCATCACCGTGCTGTGGGTTTGGTCGCCGACAAAGAGCTGTCCGGCAAAAGGTCCGAACTTTCCCGCGGTTTGATCGCAGGCCAAACCTGCCGCGCTCTGCCCCATTTTCGGGTAGGGGAAATAGACGGCTGGCGGAAGGAGTTCGGGGATCTCTTCCGCCTCCCTATACAGGCGCGACTTGCTCTTCGGCTCCTTTGGTTTCGTCAATCCCGCGGCGGCGATCGCATCCTTCGTTTCCGGCGCGTCGAACCATTTGTTTCCGCCCGGATGCCCAACGAATGCGCCCGGCTTCAGCCACTGCAATTTGCACGAGCCATTCCACGGCCCCTGGTTGTCCGTGCAGAAAACGTCGCCCTCGGCATTGAAACCAATTCCGCCGGGTGAGCGGATGCCGCTGTTTGTTGGGATCACTTTTCCATCTGGCGTGATGCGCAGGCACCAGCCGCGGTAAATGCTCTTGCTGTCGAACGAACCGGTGAGGCAAAGCACAACCCAGAGATTGCCTTCGCGGTCGAACTTCGAGCCGAAGGCGTACTCGTGGTAGTCGCCGTTAATCCCCCACGCGTCGCTCACGGTCTCGTAGACATCGGCGCGTCCATCGCGATTGCTGTCGCGCAACCGCGTTACCTCTCCGCGTTGCGTAGCGTAGATCCAGCCTTCCTTGTCGTTCGGACGCAGCGCGAGCCCGAGCACTTCGTGGAGCCCGCTCGCGAAGCGGGTCCATTTCGGCTGCGGCGCTCCGCTGCTCACGCCTTCGCCGATCCAGATTTCACCGAGGCGGGTGGACCAGGCGATTTCGTCCGGCCCCAAGACCAAAAGTGAGCCCGCCTCGAACGTGACCGGCTTCCCGTCCACGATCGGGGTCGGGATGGTGATGATGCGATAGTAGTCCGCCTCGCGATCCACCTTCTCCGTGGCGGCAAAGGAGGGGAGTAATAGAGACGCGGAGAAGCAGGCGAATAGAGCGAGGTTCATCGGTGCCGTCGGAGGTTCCGACGTCTTCTCATGAACCAGCGGGGGATGAAGGTCTTGGTGGAGAAAATCAACGCGGGGGAGGTCAATTACGGCTCAGGATCAAAACGGATAATCTGCGCCTCGGGCTGTTTCGGGACCTCGAGACGAAGGAATGGTTTTCCAGCGGCGACGTGGCAGGAGTAGCAGGCATTCAGCGTCTGCTCATACTTGGCGCGGAACCCATCGGAATCCTTGCCCGAAACGCACGTTTTGAGCTCCGTGAGTATGGTTTTATCCATGGGTTCGAGGATGTCTGCGAGACGGAGGTCCTGTCCCGCGGGAGTCTTGCGGACAGGAATGATGCGGACGGCCCAGCGCAGGTGCGATCGTGTTTCCGCAAGATAGAAGTCTGCGAGCGGCCAATTCTTCTTCTGCGCAGCGAACCACAAGTTGGTGAAATGGTCGGCCACGTCCTTCATGGCGTGCGACTGGTCGGGAACCATTCCTTTGAGTCTTTCGATCTCGGCTTTGAGCGCAGCTATCTCCGGGCTTTCATTGGTCGTCTCGGATTGCGCGTTGCAGCGGGAAACTGCGGCGGCGTACAGGATGAAGCAGGTGATGATCTTCATATCGCGATTTCGATTAGAGGATCGCTGGGGCCCGCATCTTTAAAAACCAAATTGTCGGCCCTCGCTTGTATGACGTTGGATGACTGCGGATGAGCCGATTGAAAGGCAAACCTTTCGACAGCATAATGCCTTGATGGAATACGATACGGACAAGGTCGACGAAATGGTCCTCGCGCTTTTATTCCTTACGCTGCACGACAGCTGTCGCGCGTGGAAAGGTCACGACTGGGCAGCGATGGGGCGGCTGCATGAAAAGGGGATGATCAGCGATCCGGTGGGAAAGGCAAAATCCGTCGTGCTCACGGAGGAAGGCGAGAAACGCGCGGAGGAGCTTTTTCGAAAACACTTTTGCTCTTAGATGCCGTCCCTACCAAGTGAGTTCTTCGACGATCGTGGCCTTTCCGCCGCTGAGTTCTACGGGCACGAGTAGTTCGGCTTTGGTGCCTTCGCCGCGGATGATCGCGTGGGCGCCGGGAAACTTTAGGCGAAGCTTGTCGTCGATGAGATACGCGTCCTTTTCCTTCGTGATTTTGCCGGTAGCGGCGCGGAAGTACAGTTTGCCGCTGGCGGGGGCTGGGCCTTTGACGGATAGCGTCCTGTGAAATGAAGCATCGACTTCTCCCGGAACCGCGATGGGGTAGTCCTCGATTTCGAAACCGGCGACTTCATAGCGGAAAGTCGGGCGCTGCTTCTCGTCGAGACGGTAGCCGCGGAAGGGGGCGCCCGCCGCAAGCGGTTTCTCGCTGGGCCAGGTCGTGGTTTCGCTCGCGAGGATGGCGAAGGATGGGGCCTTCGGGAGTTTATAGACGTTGGTGCCGAGCGGCCTTTCGAAACCAGCGCCGCGTCCCGTTTGGTGACGGGAGGCGTCGATGAACGGCCCCTGCCAGATCATCGAGATGCGAAGTTCGTTCGCGTCGAAGCAGAGATTCGCCTTTTCCGGGTAGCCAACGCCGATGGCGCGGGGACCGCCGCCTTCGATGAAGTTGCGGTAGATGACGGCTTCCTGCCCAGGGACGATTTCCATTTTGCCCTGCACGAGGCCATCGGGGAGATCGGTGAAGTTTTTGCGGGCGAGGTAGAGCCAGATGGAGGCGATCTGCTGCTCGCTGTCGCCGCCGAGGACATCCTTGTTGGTCGCGACGCCCCCCGGCCAAAAAGCGGGCATGCGCGTGCCAGGGCGGAGCGACTGCGGGTCGAGCAAGTAGCGGCGGAACCAATCCCACTTTAGCCGCTGCCCGCTGGTGGCGAGGTCGATCGCCGGAACGCCGAGCGATTTGTTTCCGGCGAAATCATGGCATGCGATGCAGCTCAGCCCGCCATTGGTGCCGACGAGCTTGCGGCCGTATTTGTTCGCGAGGGTGCCGGCGCCGTCGGTGTAGTTGTTCAACTGCGCGCGGGCGTCGGGAAGCGCGTCGGCCTGTTCGAACGCCTCGACGAGGTGATCGACGTTTGCTTTGCCAAACTGCGGCATGCGCGTAGCCATGTACGGGCGAACGGCGGCGCCTTCGGAGAGGACACTGCGGATCCAAGTGGGCTGAAGTTTTGCGCCCACATGGTGCAAATGCGGGGGGATGCGGCCTTCATCGCCGAGGTCCGCTTCGCCGACGCTGGAGAGGTAATCGCGGCGAAGACCTTCGACGCCGCCCCGCTTGTCACGCTGGTGGCAGGCGTAGCAGTTCAGCGTGGTCATCGTCCGCTTGATCTGCTGATCCGGGGTAAGCGGCTCGCTGAGCACGGCCTGACTTTGCAGGCCGGAAACGATCACGGTGCGCTGGCGGTCGGTGAGATCGAACTTCGCGGCGCGCTCGGGTGGGGCGGGTGAGAGGCAGCCGATGGGTTGGCGCGGTCTCAGGCGGTCGAACGTCTTAACCAAAGTGGGAATAGCGACCGAACTCGGCGTGGGCCCCGCGTGGCATTTCGCGCACTGGTAGGTGCTGAAATGAAGCGCGCCGTTTTCAGACTTCACGTCGTCTACTTTGAAAGAGGCGTCGTAGGCGACGGGAACGAGCGGTTGGCCATCATGAGAGAAATACCTCGCATCGATTTGGCCCTTTTCGATTCCAGGTCCGCGCCATTTCAGGTCGAAGGCTGTCTGGCCACCGCCATCGAAATAGGTGAGCACAAAACTTTGCGCTCCGGCTTTGAGATCCAGCTCGGCGACGCGTTCCTGCGCGGGGTGAATCCCCCCGTTATCGAGGATGAGCTTGCCGCCAAGGTAAAGGCGCGAGCCGTCGTCGGTGCTGAGGTAGAACTTGTAACGGCCATCCTGCGGCGCGAGCAGGTTTCCTTTCCACCGCAGGGCGAATGCGCCTTTGCGCTTTGCTTGTTTTAGCGAGGGGACGTCGGCGATGCCCGTGGTGGTCGGAGTGAGCCGATCGAACTCCGGCAATTCCGGCAGATCCTGCTCGTAGTATTCATACTGCAGGCCGGCGAGGGTCATTGGTTTGCCGGCGGGAACCTGATCGCGCAGGAGGTACATCGCGATCGCTTCGGCCTCGGCGGTGTCGAGCTTCAGGGAGGGCATGCGTCCGGCGAGCCGGACTTTCAGCGGATCACGGAGAAAGGCAGCAAGTTCGCCAACGGTGTATTTTTGGGCGATTTTAGGTCCGGCGAGTGGAACCGATTGTTCCTGCAGGCGGATCAATTCGGCCTTGGCGGCGTCATCGAGCCTCGCGCCTTTGGGCGGCTCGAACGGAGCGTGGCACTGCACGCATCCGACGCTGTGATAAAGCATCTTCCCCGTTTCAATCTTCGCCGGACTTGCGCCGATGTCGGCGAAAGGGAGACCGCGCTGGGATTTCACGAGGAAGTGCGTGAGTTCCTCGATGACCTTCGCCTTTTGCTCGGGCGGGACGCGGTGGAGCATATCCGGCATGAGCGTGCCGGGCTTGGCTTTTTGAGGATCCGCGAGGAAATCCTGCAGCCAGGCGGGTGTGAGGCGCAGGTCGCCAAGCACCGGCGAAGTGCGGGGAGCCAGGCGACGCGTGATTTCGGGCGCCGCTTGGTGGCATGCGATGCAATTCATCTCGGCCATGAGGATTTCTCCAGGCGTGACCTCGGCGCTGGAGGGAACGCATGAAGCGGCGGCGAAGAACGCGGCAATCAGCAGACGCGGGCGAAGCATGGCGGTTTAAATGCGTGAGAGCAGTCCGTCTTAGCGAGTCTCGATGGAACGGATCAGGGTCGGAGATCGGAGGCCGCGCGCTGAGGAATAGGTCCCATGGATCCCATGGGACCTATTTAAACCATTCCACGCCGAGTTTGCGTTCGCGCAGATCAGACTTCCGGCGTCTGGCCCTCCGATCAGGTGTGAGGATTACAATCGCCTAACGCACAAATCAGGAAAAAGAAGGCTGGACCCCATTGTCAGAGCAAAAATCGGGTGCTAGCGTGCACGGCCCCGACTATGGCACTCACCACCGAACAACAGCTTTCCGCCAACGCCCGCGCACTGTACACCAAGGCAAAACAAGCCAACGACATCGGGAACCACGGCTATGTCATCCAGTTGATGCAGGCCGTTCTGAAGGAAGCCCCCGGTTTCCTTGATGGTCGCAAATTGGTCCGCGCGGCCGCCCTGGCGCAAACGAAAGACAAAAAAGCAGGATTTACCCTTAGCGGAACGCTCAGCCTGACGGCCAGCGGCACGCTCAAGAAGGACCCACTTGCCGCGATCGAACTCGCTGAGAAAACGCTCGCGGCAGATCCGCGGAGCGCGCAGGGGAATCAGCTGCTCTTTGAGGCATCGAACAAGGCCGGTCTTCCGGAAACTGCGGCTTTCGCCCTCGAGACGCTGGTCGGCTCGAATCCGAAAGACACGAAGCTGATGCACCAGCTGGCGACCCATTACCTTTCGATGGGCGATAACGACAAGGCCGTCGCAGTTTACAACCGCATCGTGCAGGTGAATCCGGCCGACCTCGAGGCGCTGAAGAAGAGCAAGGATGCCTCGGCTGCTTCCACGATGAAGAAGGGCGGATGGCAGGAGGTCGCGGAAAGTGGCGGCACGAAGAGCTTCCGCGACTTGATGAAGAGCAAGGACGAGGCGCTCGCCCTGGAGAATAAGGCGAAGGTCGTCCGCACGGTGGAGCAGATTTCGCAACAGGTCAGCGAGAGCTATGCAGCCTGGGATGCCCAGCAAAACAGCGTGGATCTTTCCCGTCGCCTCGCGGGTCTCTACGAGCAGTGGTTTGAAACGGTGCTAGCAAACGGCGGTTCGCAGGAAGAGGCAGAGCAGCATCTCGACAGCGCGATCTGGTTCTACGGTCACACGAGCGGGCTGCTGAAGGGCGGCGACCCGAACGTTGCACGCAAATACCAGGATCTGCAGGGGAAAAAGACGGACCGCCGAATCAAGGTTCTCGAGGAATACCTCGGGCACTTCGAAGATCGGACGCACCCGGAAGTGCTGCCGTTTGCCGAGGAATTGCAGAAGCTGAAGCAGGATCGCGATGCAGGTGTGATCGAGATCGCGAAGAAGCGCGCCGCGGATAACCCGACGGATCTCGCACTTCGCTACGAACTCGGCGAGGCGCTGATGGGCGCGGGGATGTTCTCGGAGGCAATTCCGGAGCTTCAGCGCGCGCAGCAGAACCCGAACGTGCGCCTGAAGGCGATGAATCTCCTCGGCCAGTGCTTCGTGGAAAAAGGCATGCTCGACCTCGCGGTCAGCCGCTTCAAAACGGCGGCGAGCGAGATCATTGCCATGGACGCCACAAAGAAGGACGTCACCTACCGGCTCGGTCTCGTTTACGAGAAGATGGGCAAGAAGGAGGACTACCTCAATTGCATGAAGGAGATCTACGAATCCGATTACGGATACGCGGACGTGGCGAAGCGCGTGGAAGCCAGCTACGGCGGATAGTCCTCTGCGGATTGTCTGCCTGAGCGCGGAGACGGCGGACCTGTGCGCCCAGTTGGGCGCATGGGATGACGTAGTCGCGGTCAGTGCATACGCGGATCAGACCGATCTTCCTCCAAAGCCTATTGCGAGCGGGTTCAGCAGCGGAGGCGCGGACTTCATCCTGAAGTTCGAGCCGGACCTCGTGCTCGGGTACTCCGATGTGCAGGCGGATCTCGCCGCGGCGCTAATTCGGGCCGGGGTGAACGTCTTCGTGACCAACCAGCGGACCCTCGCGGAAACTGTCCAGGCGATGCGAATGGTGGGTCGCGTCATCGGACGTGCCGCGGAGGTGGACGAACGGATAGCGGCGTTTGAGCGCGAACTCGATCTCTTGCGCCGATCGCCGGCGGCCATGGAGCCGCGCGTGTATTTCGAAGAATGGCCGGATCCGGTTATTACCGGAATCGCGTGGGTCGGGGAGATCATCGAGTTGCTGGGAGCGCGCGATCTCTTTGCCGATCGGCGCGGACGCTCCGCAAAAGAGCGGCTGACGACGGACGATGAGATCTGCGCGCGAGCACCGGAGATCATCCTGGCGAGTTGGTGCGGAAAGCCGGTGGACCATGATGCGATACGGAAGCGATTCGCGCAGACGCCAGCGGGGCGAAACGGGCAAATCCACGAAATCCCGAGCGCCGATATCCTTCAGCCGGGACTGAGGCTCCCGAGGGGCGTCCGCTTCATCCGTTCCATATTGGACAAAGCCGAAGAAGGCTCGCGTTGCGTTTAAGCTCTGAATATCCAGTGTTTAA
>CBHXZU010000218.1:0-8740 GCA_966125105.1 uncultured Prosthecobacter sp. | reverse complement strand
TGCTCACATCCCCGCCCTTCAGTGGAATGATCCAAACCCACCAGCCATACCCGCACAGGTGATTCGTAGCCCAGCCGCGAGCGGTCCGCGTCGCTTCCATCCACTTCGGAAAACGCTCGCGCAAATCATGACCATCCCAATCCGCCACTCCCGTGAACCGCGCCCACAACGTATTCGTCGGATGCTCGGTCATCGGTTCGAATTTGCCCAGCTTCCGCGCCAGCACCGCAGCCCGGCCGCTCGCATCCACCACCCAGCCCGCCGTCAATTTCCGAGTCTCCTCTCCGACCTTGATCGAAAGAACGTTCTTCCCCGCACCGCCGAGTTCCACCGACGTCAACCGCGCCGGACGCCATAGCTCGCATCCCGAATCCGCCGCGGTCTTTAGAACGTGCTCATCCAGCCTGGCGCGATCGACTTGAAATCCCGCCAGCCGCGAATTGTAACGCGCGCCGAGTTCCGCGCATTCGTCGAACGCCTCATTCCGCGTCCGCGCAAACCACATCCGTAATCCTTGTTTCGGCAACTGGTGATGCCCGAGATAGTTCGTCAGCCCCAAAACGCGCGTAAGAAAGCACGAACTCACTTCCGTCGTGCTCTCGCCCACCTTGCGATCAAACTCTTCCGCCTTCTCGACAATGACGATGCGAAGGTTCGGCCGCTTGCGTTTCAGCAAAAGTGCCGTCGCCGCGCCGGAGAATGCGCCACCGATCACGGCCACATCGCAAGTTTCATCCATCGGCGTTTCGTAACGCGCGTCGCCATTTCGCGCCAGTTCTCCTGATGCGCAAAAAAAAGTTGGGCCAAATTGCAAAAAGGGGTTGCGGAGGTCGGCCCACGCCGCTACCTACCCCGCTCCTTTCACGGAGTCTTAGCTCAATCGGTTAGAGCGCCGCCCTGTCACGGCGGAGGTTGCGGGTTCGAGCCCCGTAGACTCCGCCACTCTTTAAAAGAGTGGTGGAGTCCGAGGCACAGAAGGTGTCAGAGCCATTCGGCTTCCGTTTCTTACGGGTCAGCCATCACAAGCGAAGCCATTCCCAAAAAAACAAACCCAGCTCAATGAAGAGCTGGGCTGTTTTCGAGTGGCGAATGACCGCCGAGCGTGAGAGCGATCAACGAGCAGGAGTTCCCAGGAAGCCGTGGGTGCCATCGGCATCGTCGAACTCGCCGACGATCTCACCTTTCGCGTTGATGGAATAGACGGACGTGCTGGTCGAACCGGGAACGTCCACGGTCGTGTAAACGCCATCGCTTAGGACAAACCCGTGCAGGGTGTCGTCCGTCCCGAGATAAAGCCCTACGATCTGCCCTGCGTTGTTGATTCCCTGTGCAACGGTGAACACCGCATCCGGGACATCGAGCGTCGTGTAGCTGCCGGCGCTCCAAAGAAAGCCATGCCGATTGCCGGCGGGGTCGACGTAAGTGCCCACAACCTGTCCCCGGTCATTGATCCCGAATGCCACTGGACCGAGCGTCGCAGTCGGAGCCGGATCGATCGTGGTAAAGACGCCCTTGCTCCAGAAAAACGCCAGGCGCCTGCCACTTGCATTCCGGTAGCCGCCCACCACCTGGCCTCGCGCATTGATGAAGCCGGCTTGCGATTGAATCGAACCCAAGGGATCGAGCGCGGTGATAGCGCCGTTGACTGAAACAAATGCGAAAAGCCTGTCTTCACTGACGTCGAAATACGTTCCGGTATACGCCCCTGACGCGTTGATCCCGTTGAGTCCTGTCGAATCCGAATCCGGAACGTCCACGGTCGTGAATGTCCCCTTCTGCAAAATGAACCCGCGCGTTACGCCATCTGCGTCGTCGTACTCGCCGACAATCGCGTTCGTGCTATTCCCTGCGGCCACCGTCCGGGTCGCATCAGGCACATCAATCGTGCTGAAATCGTAATCCTGCGCCTCAACCGGGCCCGGAATGAGCAGAAGCAACCCTGTGAGTGCGCTTGCCAGTAGCCTGTGCGAAACCTTCGGACTTCCTGCCCGCGGCCGCGCATGCCCTTCGACCGCAAGGGCCGCACGATCCTCGAGTTGGGTAACATCGACTGTCGTAGTATTCACGTCTTGATCCTTTCTTGATTTGCGGGCCGGTTCCGACCGCGGTGTGTGTGATGTTCCGACGAGCCGTGTCGTCCGAAACGAACCGCTCTCATTCATCCGTGCGAAATCGCCGGGCGAAACGTGTCAGCGATTTGGAAACATTTTCAGGTCCTCTCGCCGAGTCTCTCCCTTGGGGCCGCCACCGCCGCGCGACGATGAGCGGGCAGAGCTTTCAATTTGTCGGATGCGACGAGCTTTGACTTGGGTCAATGTCGCCAGAATGTCGCCGCAGTATTGAACCATGCCGGCAGGCGATTTTGTCGACCGATGAAACTCCATACCCTGAATGCCACAACAGTCGCGCTCGCGCCGCGGAACATCGACCAGGCTTACGCGCTTCGTTAGCTTCTTGCCAACTCAGGCAAATGACCGGAAGGAAGCATTTCATCGTCGCGCTCGCAGCCTTCGCGAGCGCCCACGTTATCGCGACGGAGCCTGAAAATGGTAACCCTCCGGTGAATCCCGCTTTCACGCCTCCGGACCGCGACCTCTTCGACCAAGGCGGCTACGTCTACGAACGCAACTGCCTCGTCTGTCATGGCGAACATGGTGACGGGAAAGGCGAGATGGCAGCGACCATGACCGTCAAACCTCGGGCCTTCCGGGATGCTCAGTTCAAGTATCGCTCCACGCCGTGGGGCAAGCTGCCGACGACGGGTTATCTGATTCGAACCATCCGTAAGGGCCGCACGGGAACGGCGATGGGTGCTTTTACGCATCTCCGTGAGAGCGATGTCCGCGCGGTTGCGGAGTACGTGAAGTTATTTTCGCGGAAATGGCGGAAGCCTGAAAACTACGCTCTGCCCGTCGAACTTCCGCCCGAACCCTCATGGCTTCGAGATTCCGCCAAACTGGAGCAACACGCGGCCGAGGGCCGGAAAGTTTTCCTCGTCAGCTGCGCCGCTTGTCACGGCGAGAGCGCCGACGGGAAAGGACCAGCTGCCACCGCGCTCAAGGACGACCTCGGTCAACCCGCGCAACCCGCCGATTTGCGCGAACCTCATCTTCGCTCGGGCGACGAACCGAGCGACATCTACCGCGTGCTGATGACAGGCCTGAACGGCACGCCGATGGTGAGTTTCGCCGAGACGCTCAGCACGGAGACCAAGTGGGACATCGCTGCGTTCATTCTGAAGACCCGCGCCGAACATACCGCCGTGCCCGCGGCCGAACGAGGCAAATAGTCCAGCCGAAACAAGGCGGCCGCTCGTGGGCCTTCGCGAAGCGTGCTTTAGCGATCGCCCTCGCAATCATTGCCGACTATTTCGCAGGCGCGCCCGTTCCCTTGAAGTCGCCGCCCAGGGCGAGGTGGAGATTGACGCGCTCGCGCAGGCGCGAGGCGCGGACTTTCGTCTGCTCGATCTTCGCGGCGAGGTTTTCCCCCGCGAGCCGGAGGATGGTGAACATGTCGGTCTGGCCCTGGTCGAGTTGTTGCCGGCCGAGCCTGACGGATTCACTGCTTGCCGAGACCATCTCATCGTGCGCCGACTCGCGCTGGCGGAGGAAGTAGTCGGCAGCGAGCGCGTCTTCGACATCTTCAAAAGCGCGCAACCCCACACCCGTATAAGTTGCGACGGCCGCCTTTTGCTCAGCGGTTCTGATATCCTGCGCGGCCTTCAGCTCTCCGCCAAAGAAGATCGGCTGAACCACGCCAGCGGCGAGACTCCAGCTGAATGCATCCATGACACCAACCGTGTCCAATTGCGCTGTGCCGAGACCGCTGGTTGCGCTGATCGTGAACCGCGGCAAACGGGCCACGCGTGCTTCATTCGTCCGGTGGAAGGCGGCGGCAAATCGCCGTTCCGCGGCGATGACGTCGGGACGACGCTCGAGAATTTGCGAAGGCAATCCTGCGGGGACTGCGCGCGGTTGAGCGGGAAATGTGCGGCGCACACCGAGCTTCCCTGCGGGATAGCGGCTCGTGACCACTTCGATCGCGCGAATCGCTTGAGCCCGCCCGGCCTGCGCGGCAATGAGGGCGTCTCGCGCCCCGGCGGTGCGGGACTTGATCTGCGCTACTTCGTAGTCACTGGCGTGTCCCTGCTGTTTCCGAACGTCTGTGAGCTTCACGTATTCCTCGTAGAGATCGAGCGTCTCTCTGGCGTTTGCTTCCTGGATCGCCGCCTCGATGGTCGAGAAATACGCGCGGGCCACCGAAGCTGCGAGCGATTGTCGGGCGAACTCGTAATCCGCTTCCAAGGCGTCACTCTCGGCCTGGGCCGCTGCTTTCTTCGAGCGAATGCGTCCCCAAACGTCAGCTTCCCACGAAGCGCCAATGCCGAGCCCGTAAACCCAGCGTTGGGTCGAATCATCAATGCCACTCGTGTCCGCCGCGCCTCCAGCGGTGTCCACCCCCAGTCCGCCGAGATCGGGTGGATCAATCGTTCCGCCCCGGCTGCCAAGGACTTCCCGTCCCTGCCGCTCTCCCAATCCTTTCAGTGCGATGCGCGGGTAGAGCGACGACGCGGCCACTTTCACGGCGTGCCGTGACGCTTCGACCTTCGCCGCCGCAGCCTGGAGGTCCGGGTTGCGCTTCACCGCGTCTTCGACCAAGGCGGTCAACTCGGAGTCGCCGAAAGTGCGAATCCAGTTCGGAACGACGGGCCCAGATCGGTGCGGTGCCTGCCATCTTCCGGGGATTTTAACGCGGACCGACTGTGGAACGATGGCCGCCCCTTTGGGCGGCATCTTGAGCGCGCCGCTACTGAGCGCGACGCAGGTCACCGCGGTGAAGACATTGCGGATTTTCATGAATGAAGGGGATCAGTGCAGCTTGAAGACGAACCAATCCATCTTCGTGGAAACACGCACGAAGACCTTGCGGATGATGTGCAGGAGCTTCCCTTTCTCCGTGTAAATAGCACCAGCTCCACGCGCGCCTGCAGCCAGAAAGATTTCGCGATCGCGGGGCTCAACGATGAGCCGAACCGCAATGCGCTGCTCCGGCGCTGCGATGGGCTGCGTGTTGGGCAGGTTGCCGCTGATGGGCATTTGCCCTTGAGCCGTGGCCCAGAGAATCGAGTCGACCTTGCACTTGATGATGCGTCCTGGGTACGTCTCCACAAAGATTTCCGCTTCATTGCCCGGCTCCACGTAGCGGAGCTCGTTCTGGCGGAAGAACGCGATCACCCATGGATCATCTTCCTCGATGAAGCTCATCACGGGCATCGTCGCGAATTGCGTCGCGCGGACGCCCGGACGCAGCGCGAGGTTTGCGACGCGCCCATTCGCCGGAGCCACGTGCACACAGCCTTCGAGGTCATACTTCGCCGAAGCGAGATCGGCCTCGGCCTTCGCGATCTGCGCCTTGGCTTGCGCGATCTCGTCGATTTCTCCGCCAGCGGTTTTTGCGCCGAGCTTCTGCTTCACCTGCGACTCCGTGGCCTCCAGCGCGAGGAGCTCGCTTTCAAGATTCCCGAGTTCCGCTTGCGACGCCTCGAGGTCGGCGCGCTTGCCAGCGCCGGTCGATGCGAGCTGCGTGAATTGCTCCACACGCTTCTTCGAGAGATCGATCCGCGGGAGCAGCGCCGACTTCTTCGCGGTAGCATTCTTCAATTGATCCTCGAGTCCGCGCTGCGTCGCCTCGGCAGTGACCAGCTTCACTCTGGTCTGCTCGAGCGTGGATTCCGCCGCCTTCACCGCCTGCTGGAAAGGCACGGGATCGATCTTGAAAAGCACGTCTCCTTTCTTGATCGGCCGGTTGGGCTCGATCGGGACTTCAATCACTTGCCCCGTTACACGGGGGACGATGGGAATTACATAATTCTGCGCCCGGATGTCATGCGACGACGGCGCCACGATGTTCATGAAAAGGATGATGATCGTGAGGCCGATGATCGGAATCGTGACCACGATCACCTGGCTGGTGATGTTCCAAGGCAGCCACTTCTTCTTGATGAAAACAAACCAGACGATGATCGAATAAATGATCAGGAGGATGATTTCCATCAGGCCTGCCCTCCCTTCTTCTTCGCTTCGATCTCAGCGAGGCGCGCGCGCAACTGCTGTTCCTCCGCTTGCTCCTGCTTGCCGTCGTGCGCGTGTGAGAGCGTTTCATCCGTCTCCGTGCCATATGCCATGCGGTAGAGCACCGGCTTGCTGAATGCCCACAGCCACGCGATCGGCCAAAGTAGCCCGCCGAAGACGAGCGACAGCAGGCAAAGGCACTGGATGGCGCGCGTTTGCGGATGCTTTTTCTTATGCGCGATCTTCTCCGGAAGGATGTGGACCAGCCAAAAGACCACGATCCCGATGATCGGCGCGATTACCAAAACCGCCCAGGAGATCCCGTTTGCGAGCGAATCCAGCGCGTCGCCGTGCAGAAAGGAAGCGTGAGCGGAGTTGGGAGCGAAGAACAGGAGGGCGAGGCTTATCGGCACACTCAGGCGCGCGCCTCGTTCGACGATTCGTCGTTTCATTGTCATGATTGTTTTGGGACGCGAAGTGATCGTGGGTTGCTCCGGGGACATTTCAGGATTTTGAAGAGGCGGCGGCACCGCTGATCGCCCACGTGATCGCGTCGAGCAGCGCCTGGTCGTCCACTGGCTTGCGGAAGTACGCAGCCGCGCCGAAGCGTTGGGCCAGGTCGCGAGTCTCCGCGGTATCGTGCGCGGTAACAAAAATCACCGGAAGGAAATGACCGGCGCGCCCCAGCAGCACCGGCAATTCCAGTCCGCTCTTGCCGGGGAACTGAACGTCCGAGACGACGCAGGCGTTCGCATCCGTGAAATCCGAGCGGATGAAATCTTCGACGGAAGCAAACGTCTTCGCGTGCATCTTCGCCGAGTGCACGAGCCGCGCATAAGCAGTGCACACGGACGGCTCGTCGTCGACGATATAGACTTGGATTGGCGAAGTGGGCATCCCCGTTCGAAGGGCCGCATTCTTCGCCGTTTCCGCAATGCGCCGATATCAGACCTTGGTCCTACTCACGGGGAGCGCGAAGGTGAAACACGCGCCGCCCTCGGGCAAATTGCGCGCTTCGATCCATCCTTCATGGTTCTCCACGATGCGCCGGCAGATCGAGAGACCCATGCCCAAGCCGGTATTTTTGGTGGAGAAAAATGGATCGAAGATTGCGGCCAGCCGATCAATAGGAACACCCGAGCCCCGATCGCGAACCTCGATCACTGTCAGATCGCGATCCGCGCGCGTGTTTACTTCGATGACCCGCAGTTCGCGCGCTGTGCCTTTCATGGCATGCACGGCATTCACGAGGAGATTCACCAGCACCTGCTGCAATTCGACGCGAGCCGCGTGCACGAGTGGCAATGCCGGCTCGAGATTCAGGCGAACCGTAACACCTCCCTCGATGAGTTCGCTGTGCATCAACTCGACCACCTCGCTCGCGAGTTCATTGAGGCAGCAGAGCTCACGTTCTGCGCGACGCTTGCTGATCATGCCGCGAAGATTGTGCAGCACCGCTCCCGCGCGTTTGTCATCGCGAACGATGTCGTCGAGGATCATGGCGAGCTCATGCGGGTCGAGTTCTCCCTCAGCGAGGAACCTTCGCGCCGCCTGCGTATTGCTCAGAATCGCGGCGAGCGGCTGATTCAATTCGTGCGCGAGCGCCGCGGACATCTCGCCCAATGTCGCAACGCGCATCGCGTGCGAAAGTTCGTGGCGCATTTGCTCCTCTCTCGCCTCTGCCCGCTGTCGGCCCACGACATTGCAGATGATCTGCGCCAGCAACTTCAACTCCACCAGTTCCGCCTCCTTCCAGATGCGTTCCTGGCCAAGCACCGTAAACGCGAGCGCGCCGAAAACCTGTCCGTTCGCGGAGAGCGGAAAGGTTACGTTGGATTTCGGCCCAAGCTTCTGGAGCGTCTGGACGCCCGCCGATGCCTCCGGGGGCAATTCATCGAGCTTGGAAAAGCGAATCGTCCCACCGCGCATGATGATCTTTTGTGCCCAGGGGAGCATCTGTTCCGTCGAGAACCAGCGCGGGATCTCCGGCAAACCACGCCTTTGCCAAAAGTGCGTGAGCTCCATGCGCGCCCCGCGCTCGCCCAATTGCCAGAGCGTGCTCCGATCCAAATCCAGCGCTTCGCCGATGAGGCGTTGCGCGTCCTCGATCGCGGCGTCGACTTGCGACGAAGGCACCGCGACGAACCGCGCGGTCAATTCGGACAACAGGTGCTGCAGCTTCTCTCGCTCGGCCAATTCAGCCTCGATTCGCTTCTGTTGGGTGACGTCCACCCCAATGGCGACGTACTGCCGCAGCTTCCGATCATCGTCGAAACACGGGACTATGGTCGTCGCCATCCAGAAATAAGATCCGTCCTTCGCGCGGTTTTGTATATCCCCGTGCCAGACCGCGCCTCCTTTGATCGTCTCCCACATCTCACGGAAAAACTCTCTGGGATGGTGGCCGGAGTTCACAATGCGAAGGTCCATTCCAAGCACCTCTTCCAGCGCAAACTTGGAAATCGCGCAGAACCGGTTGTTCGCGAAAGTCACACGGCCCAGAGGGTCCGTTGTGGCAACGATCGCGTGCTCATCCAGCGCGACCTTGAGATCCCTGGCATCCTGCATCCATGTCCACTGCGCCCGGTCTTTGCTCCGCTCCACCAGGTCGCTAATGCCCTTGATTTCGCGGGTCATGGAGTTGCCTCCCTCTCCAGGAAAAGATCATG
>CBHXZU010000217.1:0-8775 GCA_966125105.1 uncultured Prosthecobacter sp. | reverse complement strand
TCTCCAGGCCTTCGGCTTTCAGGCTCATGACCGCGCTTTCCCTGCTTGAGCCATTTCGCCCCGCCCCTCACTGTCCAGTTCGCCAATGACGCAGCACCGCCCGCCGACCCAGCTCGACCGATGGTCCTTGGCGGAGGCTGCTGACCTCCCGCTGGCGCTGGAAGAGGAGCGTTATTCGCCGGATCGCGAAAAGGATCTCGCGCCGGCACGCGAAGAAGTCGCCCGCGTTGCCGACCCCGCTGCCTCTGAAGACGCCAACGATCGCGCCGCCCTCCACGCATGGATCCGCCGCTGGCAGAGCAAGCAGAGCGGACACACGCCCGGCGAATGGCTCGTCGATGTGCTCAAGAACGCCGGCCGCATCGCGCTTGGCGTCGGCATCGTCCTCGGCCTCGTCTCCGCGAGCGACCGCCTGTTTTTTACGCCGCCGGAACCGTTGAACGTCTTTTTCCTCATTGGCGTCTTCGTCCTCGCGCCGCTGCTGCTCACCGCCACGCTGTTGCTCACTGCCGCGCTGCGTCGTCCCGGCACGGGCAACTTCCTGCAGCACATCTTCCTCGCCGCCGCGCGCAAGATCACCCGCGGCGCGCACCCGTGGAATCGGCAGGGTGTGGAAGAACTTCGCGCAAATCCCACCTGGTCGACCATCGCGAAAACGCTCGGGCGAAACAGCATCCTCCTGCAGGCGCCGGTGCTCGGCGTGACGCAAAAGCTCGCGCTCGGTTTCGGCATCGGACTGCTGATCATGCTGCAACTGCGCGTCTCGTTCTGGGAACTCGCCTTCGGATGGCAGACGACGCTCACCGCGCCGGGGGAAGTCTGGCATCTCCTCACGCGCGCGATCGCCGCGCCGTGGAGTTGGTTCTGGCCGGAGGGTTCGCCGACGCTGGAGCAGATCAACGTCACGCGTTACAGCAAGCTGCCCGGCGCCCCGCACATCGATCCCGCCGCCTCGCGCGCCTGGTGGCCATTTCTCTTTGCGACCATCTTCGTCTGGAGCGTCCTCGTTCGCGCCACAATTCTCGCGGTGTTGCGCGTGCTGCAAAAACGGAGGCTCGCCGCGTTTGATCCGCTGACGCCCGACGCGCAATTGCTCGCGCGTCGACTGCGTCCGCACTGGTCCGCGAGCGCGAATGGCAACGCGCGTCCGGCCATCGATGAATCCTCCACGGCATCTTCGCTGGGCGAAAAATCGCAAGGCGCGTGGTTTGCCTTCATCGCCGATGAAGTCGACGCGACGATGCCGCGAGCCGAGGATCTTCCAGTCATGCTTGGCGTGGAGCCGCAACAGACGTTCAAGTTTGCCTTCGACGACTCCGAGGACGGCAAAACGGTGGAAGCGTTGTCCGCGGTTCGCGGAACATCCGCCTCGGTTCTCGTCGTCGTCCCGGTGAGTCGCGATCCGATCGATGAAGTGCACGACACGCTTGGCGCGATCGCCTCCGCGAGTCGGGGCGCGACACTCGTGCTGTGCGGCCCTTCGGAACGACTCGCCGTTTGGAAACGCAAGCTCGGCGAATGGGGGTTGGGCATCGGCGTGGAGTATATTCGCAAGCCATGAGGAAGCCGTGCTTCGCCGTCTTGGGAGATGTGAATCCCGGCAAATCCGCCGTGGTGGCGACGCTCGCGCAGGATTCCAGCACGGGCATCAGTCCAGTTCCTGGCGAGACGACGCATGCGAAGCGCTTCAATTACCGCGGCTTGTTTGAAGTGTGGGATACGCCGGGATTTCAGCGTCCGCTGAAGCTCCTCCGCGAGGTGGAGGGCGCCCGAGGCCACGCCGATCCCCTCAGTGTCTTCCGTGATTTCGTTGCGCGAACGAAAGAAAACCCGCAGTTCGCCACCGAGCGCGAACTGCTGAAGCCGATGCTCGAGGACGGGGCGGCGCTTATCTACGTCGTCGATCCGTCGCGCCCATTCTCCAAGATCCACGAAGCGGAAACGGAGATCCTGAAACTCACGGCGCGTCCCCTGGTCGTCGTTTTCAACGCGACAAAGATTCCGGATCCAGAAAACGCGCAGCGCTGGAGCAGCCACATCAAGCAGCACTTCGGCCAGGCGCCGATGGAGTTCAACGCGCACCGTGTGACTGCTCGCGAGCGCGCTGCGTTGATTCGCGAGTTTGCCAACAAATGCTCGGGGTGGGGGGAGTCGTACCACGAGTGGGTGCAGCCACTTCGCGCGGCTGCGGATTCGATCGAGCGCGACTTCGACCAGGATCTCCGCAACGCGGCGGCGATCATCGTCGATCTCCTCGAGCGCGCGCTCAGCCACAAATCCGAGGGCTTTGTCCCCGCTGGCGCTTCGAACAAGGAGAAAGAAGCGCAGCGCGCCAAACTCGTGGAATCCTACAAGACCATCGTGGGGCGCATCGAATCGCGCGCGCACCAGCAGCTCATCGAAAACTTCGGCCACCAGGCGTGGATCGAAAGCGATGCCGGCGCCCAGGACATCTACGCAGAGGGGCTCTTCGACTCGGAAACCGCGCAAGTGCTCGGTCTTTCCCTCGGCACGCTCACCGTCACGGCCGCAGCCGCCGGCGCTGCCGCTGGCGGAGCGTTGGATGTCATGGTCGGTGGCGCATCTTTCGCCACCGGCGCCGTCCTCGGCGCTGCCTTTGCGGCGGGCAGCGCTTATCTCGCTGGGAAGTCCGCGCTCGAGCCGTCGATGAGCGAAGAAGGCACCACCTTCCTCGGTCGCGCCTCGCGTTTCGTGATCGGCAAGCGCTTCGGCACGGGCACGCGTCTCATTGTCGGGCCCGTGCGAAGCGATAACTTTCCCTTCGTTTTGCTCGATCGTGCCATCGGGCTCGCCAGCGAATTGCTTCGTCGCACCCACGCGCGACGCGACCGCCAAAGACTTGCCGCGGGTGAACTCAAGGCCGAGCTCGATCGCGCCAAAGCTTCCACCGAGTTTTGGCCGCCGGAGTTGCGCAAAGCTTGCCTCGCATTTGCCCGCGAAGCGCGGGGAGGAGTGCCCTCTTTGGAAATGCAAAAAGACCTCCGCGAACGGCTGACTGCCCAGCTTCAAACCATCGCGGATTCCGGACCGGCGCGGTGACGCTTTGGCCGTTCGTCGCGCATAGATTTGCGGAGGAGCGGTGCGGGCCTCGACTGGCGGGAACCGCTTCAATTACCCAAATTCTAGGCGATAGGAAGTGGGTCATCCGACGTCGGGGATAAATGGGTCATCTGAACGGAGTGGCGAGGTACGAGCCCGAAGTGAAGGACCCCGAGCCACTCGCAAGAGGGGTCTTACGCTCTTTTGATCGCTCGGCGCTCTCAAAGCTGAGTTTTGAAATTAGTCCTCAAGTTCGCGGACGACTTTCAAAAGGTCTCCGGCGACAAATCTCGCGCGGGTGGCTCGGGGTCCTTCAGTCGCTTAGGCTCCATCAGGATGACCTGCTTTTCTTGCCTGCCAGTTACTCACCTTCATTGATGCAATCCGGGGAGATTCGGGCCGGCTCTGGCAATTTGTAGGCGCGATTGTGGAACGACCTCACCTCACCTTCGCCGTCGAAAAATGCGGATTTTCAATCACGCCGAACAGGTTTCCAAACGGATCCGCCACCGTCGCGACGCGAATCCCTTCTCCGACGTCCTGCACCGGTTCCTTCACCGTTGCTCCCAGGCTCTGTAGGCGTTCGATCGCCGCATCCGCGTTCGCCACGCCCCAATACGCGACTGTGCCGCCCGGCCCGCCAGCGGCGTCTGGCAATAGTCCCAATTCAAATCCCCCGACCGAGAACCCGACGTAGAAGGGCTGATCAAAGTAGGGTTCCTGCTCCAGCACCTGGGCATACCAGGCTTTCGCTTTGGACAAGTCTGACACGTGGTAGATGACGGTGCGGAGGCCAAGAATCATACGGAGGCCGATTGGACGACGCAGGGCTGCGAAATGTCGAGTCGCTCGCGCGGATCCCTCTACTGACGTGTCGCGGAAGGTCGGACGGGCGTTTCTCGCGACCAGGAGCAGGAGTTCAGCGCGACAAACACGGGATGTGCAGGTAACAAACGGGTAACGTAGTCTCGCGAACCTCGGCGCGATGAAAACGAAGTATCTCACCACGATCCAGTCCATCTTCCTGGCGTCCACACTCGCGTTGCATCCCTCCATCGTCCGGGCGCAGTCGCCATCCCCGTCGGAATTGCTCGAGAAGGGCATCTATGCGGAGGAAACCAAGGGCGACATCGATGTCGCCATCACCATCTACCAGCAGCTGATCACGGAGTCGAGGGCGCACCAGAATCTCGCGGCGCAGGCCCAGTTTCGCATTGCCCAGTGCCTGCTGAAGAAGAACCGGAACGTCGAAGCCACGGCGGCCTTCGAGAAGCTGATCCACGATTTCCCGAACGAAAAGGGCCTGATCGCGAAAGCGCGGGAGCATTTGCCCAGCGACCTCGCGCTCACCCCCGTGCCGTGGGTGGACGGCGAGCGGTTGCAAATGACCCTGACGCTCCCCGCGGGCATGGTGGTGGGGACTTTGGAATTGCGCGCCGATCTTGTGGAGCGCGATGGCAGGAAGGCCTGGCGCGTCGGCCGGCGCATGTCTGGTGGAGGGGACATGCTCAGCAGCGTCGATGTCGATCCCGAGACATTCCAACCGCTCGCCAGCTATTGGAAACACACGCTGCTCGGCGCGGTGTCCGCAGTCTTCAAACCCGGCGAAGTGGAGATGCGGCGCGAAGGCGCGGCGGATTCGACCAGCGCGCGGCCCGAAAAGCCGGTGTTCGATAATGAGCAAGTGATGCACATGCTCCGCCGGCTTCCGCTCGAAGTCGGTTATAAGACAAAGGTGCCCGTAATCACGACCCTCGGAGGCGGCGTGGTCATACCCATCGGAATCGAAGTGACCAAGAAGGAGGCGGTCGAGGCGCCGGCGGGGAAGTTTGAATGTTTCAAGCTGACGCTCGACGTCGGACAAACGTTTTGGGTTTCCGATGATGCGCATCGCTACCTCGTGAAGTTCGATGCGGGTGGCGCCCTCGCGCATCTCGCGTCGATTACGCAGCGAAAGCCGGGATCACCGATTCCGTTTGCCGATAATGCGCTGGGCGTGTCCTTCACGGCTCCCGCGGATTGGGTAATTCTGGGTGATGAGAAGGCTGAGAAGGACAAGACGGTGATTCACCTGCTCGATCCCGCGGCGGACGCCGAACACGTGGCGATGGATATTTCCGCGACCAATTCGTTGCCCGCCGAGGCCCGCACATCTCCGCGAGCCATGGCCGACTACGACCTGCGCACGAATCAACAGAAGTCGCTGCAGGATTTTGCGGTGCGGCCGAATAGCTGGAAACCGCTGTTGATAGCTGGCCGGCCCGCAGTGAGTTTCCAGGCGGATTTCAAACGGCGCGATAAAGCGATGGTGATGTTCGCGGCGTATTCGATCGGCCCGAAGAACTCCGAGATCTTTATCCTGACGGCAGCACCGGAGAAGTTCGACGGACTACAAAAGACATTCGAAGGAATCATCGAGACCTACCGCGTGACGAAGTGAACCGGCACCGAATCCAAAGCCGTCGCATGGGCCAGGACATTCGAGCCAGGCCCATGCTCGCGCTTTTGCTTCTCGTCGTCCTGGTGGCCATTGGCTGCGTGCTCTGGTTCATGCGAGAGGCCATGCAGAATGAGCGGCTGGCAGCCCGGCAAAAGATCGCCGAAGCTTACCAGGGCCAGCTTGCGCAGATGGTCTCGCGGGCAGAAGAACAATGGAGAAGGAAACTGGATGCGCTCGATCGGGAGGAGCCGGGGCCGCGCGCATTCGCCAATGCCGCTCGGGATGCCTGGGCGGATGCTGTCATCTTTCTCGATCCGGCAGGGAAGCCAGTCTATCCACAGGCCGAAACGTCCACGCGCAACCCGGAAGCAAATGGGGATCTCTTCGCGCTGGAGCAAGTGGCCGATCGATCCGATCCGCGTTTCGCCGAAATTGCCAATCGGCTCACGCAGCGCCTGACGAATTACGAAAGCGCCGCGATTCCCTCGCCCCAGCGGCGATTCCTGATGCGCGAAATGCAGCGAATAGCGCCGGGGGCTGAGTTTCCCACGTTGGCGGCCGAGGATCTCGGCGCCCGATACCTGGAGGCCAATCCGTCGCCGATTCTCGAGGAGACGTTGCGACCGACGTCGCTCCCCGACATTTGGGCCCGGGTATCGCCTGGCCGTCGGGCGCTGGCGCTCTTTTCCACGGCCACGTTGCGAGCGCGCCTTTCCTCGTTGGTGCACGAGCCTGCATTGGCTCCTGGCGTCGAGGTTACGCCCGTTGCGCCCGGCGAGGACGTGATGAGTGAAGCAACTGTCGTCACCGGCTCTCTCGCCCCACTTCTGCCCGGATGGCGCCTCGCGTTGACGCTCGATGACCGTGCGCTCTTTGATTCCGCCGCGCAGGAAAAGGTGACGCGCTATATCTGGATTGGAAGCGCGGTCGTGGCCGCGATGGCCGTGCTCGGAGTCGTAATCGCTCGCGGTTTTGGCCGGCAGGTGCGATTGGCGCGGCTGAAGAACGATCTGGTGGCCACGGTTTCCCACGAGCTGAAGACGCCGCTCACCGCCATGCGCGCGCTGGTCGATACGCTGCTGGATACGGAGCGATTCGATGAAAAGACGACCCGCGAGTACCTCCAACTGCTCTCCGGGGAAAACGCGCGGCTCAGCCGATTGATCGATAACTTCCTTACCTTCTCGCGACTCGAGCGAAACAAGTTCTCTTTCAAGTTTGCCCCGCTTCGTCCGCAGCAGATTGTCGATGGCGCGGTGGCGGCCATGGGAGAACGTTGCCAACTGCCTGCCTGCCGCTTCGAATCGCAGATCGAGCCGGATCTTCCGACGGTGATGGCCGATCGCGACGCGCTCACGACCGCATTGCTCAATCTTTTGGACAACGCGTGGAAATACACCGGTGAGGAGAAGCGGATCACGCTGCGAGCGGAGAGGCACAACGGCAGCGTTCACTTCGCGGTGCAGGATAATGGCATCGGCTTGCCCGCGCGAGAGACTAGGCGCGTCTTTGAGCGTTTCTACCAGGTCGACCGACGCCTCTCGCGCGACGCAGGCGGCTGCGGGCTTGGGCTAAGCATTGTGCAGTCGATCGTGAACGCGCATGACGGCAAAGTCTCCGTTACGAGCGAACCGGGCGCAGGCAGCACTTTTGTCATCGAGATACCGGCCATTTCCACATGAGTCCCGCGACGATCCTCATCATCGAAGACGACCCCGCGATTCTACGCGTCGTGAAGGATAACTGCGCCGCGCGCGGCCATGCGGTGCTGACGGCCCGTGAAGGCGAGAGCGGGCTCGATCTTGCGCTAAACCGTGGTCCGGACCTGATCCTGCTCGATATCATGCTGCCGAAGCTCAACGGCTACGAAATCTGCCGCGCGGTTCGCGCCGAGAAGTTGGAGATGCCGATCCTGATGCTGACGGCAAAGGGCCAGGAGGAGGACGTGGTCCGCGGACTGGACATCGGTGCGGATGATTACATCACCAAGCCATTCAGCATTCGCGAACTCATGTCGCGCGTGCAGGCGTTTCTTCGGCGGCACCGCGCAGGAGCGGCGCCGACTTACGAGTTTGGAAATTGCCGGCTGGATACTGTCTCACATCGCTTGGAGAAGGCTGGGACGGAAGTGCCGCTAACCACCAAGGAGTTTCGGCTACTCGAGTTCTTTCTGCAGCGTCCCGGCCGCGCGCTGACGCGTGATGCCATCATGAACACCGTCTGGGGAAATGCCGTGATGGTGACTTCGCGCAGCGTGGATCGGTGCGTCACGACGCTCCGCAGCAAGATTGAGCCGGATCCGCACAATCCGACGTTCATTCACACGATTCGGGATATCGGCTACCGCTTTGAAGGGTGAGCGAGGGATCATGCTCTCACCGTGCCGAAAATGCAGTTGACCCTCCAGTAACTGGAGCCCCGAGGAAGTTGAGAAATCCAACGCCATGAATCCATCATTCCTCAGTGTCGGTGATTTCTCGAAGGTCACCGGGCTTCCAGTAAAGACGCTCCATTTCTACCACGAGAAGGGCATTCTCGTGCCTGCGCGGATCGACGAATCCACCGGCTATCGTTACTACGATGACGCCGCGGTGGAGCGCGCCAGGATCATTCTCGCTTTGCGCGAAATGGAGTTCTCCCTGCAGGACATCCAGGAGATTCTCAGTCAGGCGGAAGACGATGCGGATCTCCTCAGCCGCCTTGAGCTGCAAAAGGTGCGGATCGCGCAACGCATGAATCGTGAGCGCGAGATCGTGCGCGCATTGGAGCAAGTCATCGCCAGCGAGCGCGCTGCACGGGAGACGGTCACTACCGCTGCCTTTCGGGTGGAGGAGAAGTCTTTGCCTGAGGTGTTGATCGCTTCCGTCCGCATCCGCGCCAAATACAGCGATTGCGGAAAAGGCTTTGCGAAGGTGGCGAGAGCCCTAGGTCGCCATATTTCCGGAAAGCCGTTTTGCCTCTACTACGACGCGGAATACCGGGAAGACGACGCCGACCTCGAAACGTGTTTTCCCATTCGCAAGGAAGTCCGCGCGGAAGGAGTCACAGTTCGTTCTCTCCGCGGGGGGCGCTTTCTTACACTACTGCATCGAGGTCCGTATCCGCAGCTTGGGAGGTCCTATCAAAAGCTCCTGCGAAGTGTCGAAGAGCGCGGTGTGGTGGTTGGTCTACCGACGCGGGAGGTTTACCTGAAAGGTCCCGGCATGGTTTTCCGCGGGAATCCGAAGAATTATCTGACCGAGATCCAACTGCCGATAGCGGCGTGAGGAAATCAG
>CBHXZU010000216.1:0-8777 GCA_966125105.1 uncultured Prosthecobacter sp. | reverse complement strand
ACATGCCGGTGAATCCCTGCCGCGCCAAGAAGCTGACGAACATGCGCAGCCAGGGTGACGGCAAAGGCATCGCCCTTCCGCCCGCGCTGAAGCTCAGCCTCGAGCGCTCGCTCGAATACATCGCGCCGGATGAATACGTGGAGGTCACTCCAAAGTCCCTGCGTCTTCGCAAGAAGATCCTCGACGCCAACGCCCGCAAGCGCTCGGAGAAGAAGGAAATCGCTTAGTTCTTAGGTCCGATAGAGCGGCGCCGTTCGCAGAGCGGCGTTGCAACAGAATTCAACGAATCGCCGGAGCGTGTTTTGAACACCGCTCCGGCGATTTCTTTTCAGACAGGGGCTGAAAGTTAGGGCAGCAAAAGCCAGTAACGAAAAGCCGGTCATCCTGACCGAGTGTAACGAGGAGAAGGACCCCGAGCCATTCACTGTAACTGTCTCGCCGGCGAAGAGGTTGTCGTGAATGGTTCGATGTCCTTCCTCGTTCCTTTTCGGATGACCGCCTTTTTGTGCGTCGAATGGGGGACTTCAGAAGTCCATTACTTCCTCAAGCGGGAACGCCGATTCACCGCGCAGAGCACGAGACCCCCGAGCAGAAGCACGGCGGAACCAGGCTCAGGCACCGCCGTGAGCACGATGTCGTTGCTGTCGGCGCCGCCCGTGTAATCGAGTCGATAATGCTGCCCCCCGACCATGAAGAGGCCTTCGTCCGCAATCGGAACCCCTCCCACGGTGAACCCCGAGCTGAAGGTCGGCGCCGCAGCATTGTCGATCAAGGTGAAGCTGTCGTTTAGCGCCGGCGCGTATCCCAGGCTGATCACCAACTCGGTAGAAACCGAGAGAGTGAATGCACTCGTCACCTTGAGTTGATCGTAATCCAAGCCCGCCGTCGTGCCATTCAGCTCCACCGCAAACGCGCCGCCCAGGAAATCCGCGTTACCGGCGGTCAAGACGCCCGTCGTTTCGCCCGCACTGACCGTGCCTCCCACATCGAGGACAAGTCCACCGATAGTTCCCGTGCCTCCAAGACGCCCGCCCGCGGCCGCCGTCGCAGTGCCAGTCACACTTCCGTTGACATTAAGGACACCGTTGTTCACGCGGAGACCGCCCGTCGAAGTAATCGCGCCGGAGAGCCCCAGCGTGCCGGTGCCGTCTTTGGTCAGATTCGTGGCGCCGCTGATTCCTCCTCCGTAAACGGTATTGCCCACTTGATTCACGGTCAGTGTGCCGCCCCCGCTGATCGAGCCCGTGGCGCCCTTTAAGCCCGCCACCGTCTGGAGGGTGGAGTTCAAGTTCACCGTGCCCCCATTCATGTCGAGCGTGGTATTCGGGGAGAGCGCGCCCTGGGTAATCACGCTCAGTGTTCCGACGGAAACCTTCGTGTCGCCGGACCAGTCGTTATCGGGCGCACTCAGTTCCAGCCGGAAGCCAGCGCCAGTTTTTTCGAAGCCGCCGGGACCGGTAACTTTGCCGGCGAGAACAATTGGGCCGCCTACGGTGGTCCCGTTGTCCGTGTTGATCGTGCTGGGCGCGGCATTGAGCGTGACCGCGCCCGTCCAGGTTCCGGTGTTCCCCAACGCGCCACCCGCGCTGTTGTTGTGAAGCTGACCGCCGTTCAACGTGATCGGCTTCGCATTCGAGACGTTCGAATAGGTCGACAGCTGGCCTCCGGTCATGACGATCATCTGGTTCGTCAGGCTGCCGAGGTTGTTAGAGCTTTGGACGCCGAATCGACCCGCGGTGATAACGATGTCGCCCACCGTGGCGCCGCCATTCGGCGACCACCACAGTTCGTTGGTGCCGACCTTGATCAGCGCATTGGTCCCGCCGTTGAATGTCAGTCCACCGCCGTCCACGGTGCCACCATTGAGGTCGTAGCGGTTCACGCCGCCAATCGAGGTGTCTGAGGTGAGGGTGATGCTGCGGAAGATCGGGTTATTCACGACCGCCGCGCCGGAGTTCCAAAGGGCTGCGAGGCCCGCCGCTCCCGTGCCGCCGACGAGCAAGTCGTAGCGCCGGGTGGCACCCGCGCCGGATTGGCCGTTCACGTCGATCGTGCCGCCGCTGTTGATCGTCGCGGCGAAGTTGTCGCCCAGCGCCTTGTTGGCCGTGCCAAGACGAAGCACGCCTTCATTCACAGTGACGCCGCCCGTGTAAGTGCTTCCCGCGCCGGTGAGCACCCACGTGCCGGTCCCAGCTTTGACGATGCCCGTGGTTCCGCCTGCGTCAGTGATGACCGCGGCCAGCGCATTTGCGGCGGTGCTGGTGCCGGCGAGGTTGAGGATGCGGGCGCCCAAGCCGGAAAGCTGCAGTGTTGTCGCGCTAAGCGTGAGCGCGCCGGAGCCGGAGGCCTCGAGGGTGCCGCCCGTCATGGGGACATCGATCAGCCGGTCGTCCGTTCGCGCCGCGCCGGTGTAACGGAAGGTGCCGCCGCGCAGGAAGAGGGGGGCGGCGCCAAAGGTCAGGTTGCCGGCTAGCGTCGCGGTTTGAGTGCCGGCGATCGCCACGGTTGTGGCGCTCGGAATAGCGGTGATGCGAGACCCGGCGGGAACGCCCGTGCCCGTCACGCTCATGCCGAGCACCAAGTCCGCCGTGGAAACGTTGGCGGCGACCGTCAGCGTATTATCAAGCGCGGTATCTGTAGTCAGCGCGGCTTTGGTCGCGCCGGCACCGAATGCCGCTCCAAAAGCCAGCACGCCTTCCGTGATCGTGATCGAGCCCGTGGAGTTTACATTTCCGCCGAGGACCTGGGTGCCCGCGCCGAGCTTGTTGATGGAAAGAGGAGCGACCGCGCCATTTTGCACGACTCCGGTAAAGTTGCCACCGCCACCTGAAGTGCCGAGCGCAAGCGTATGAGTTCCGCCCGTTGCATTGATCAATTGCACCGTGCCCGCGCCGTTGAGGCCGTTGATGGATTCCGTGCCGTCGGCGATGAAGCCGAGCTGAAAGACGGTGCCGGAGTTCACCGTCACATTGGAGAGATTCGGAATCACTTCCGCTTGTCCACCGCCCAGCGCGGCCTGAAGGGAAGTTCCCGCGCCGATGATCACGATGTCGCCGACGAAGTCGTTGCCCGCATTCTGCAGGATCACGCGCCGCCCGCCGGAGATCGTGAGGAGGCCCAAACTGCCAGTGACTTGTCCAGCGAAGCCCGTGAAGTTCGTATCCTGACCTTGAAAGGTCGTCGGACGCTGCAGGACGATGGGACCAGCAAACGTAGTCCCTGCAGTTCCTCCCGTCGTGCCGATCGTGGCAGTTCCGCTGCCGAGCGCAGTGACCTGGATCGAGTTTGCCGGACCGGCATTGTTGGTGGCGAGGAAAGCCACGTTGTCGGTGCCGGTGCCGGCATCGCCCAGAACGACGCTTCCAGTTCCGACGGCGCTGGCCGTTCCGATCAAGATCGATCCTTTGCTGATGGTCGTGCCGCCCGCATAGGCACCCGCGCCATTGAGGGTCAGGGTGTTTGTGTTCGACTTAACAAGCGATCCCAAACCTCCGATGGTGTGCGCGGCAACGAGATCGACCGAGCGGTCGAAAATAAGGGTTCCGTCGTTCGTCACGGGTCCTGTTCCGAGCGAGCCGGCGGCGCCCCCAGTACCGATCCGGACTGTTCCGGCGTTGATGATTGTGCTGCCCGGGTAAGAATTGTTCGTGTCGAGCGTTAGCGTGCCAGCACCGCTTTTCGTCAGGCTGCCGCCGGCGATTCCGCCCGTGCCGCCGAGGGTATAGTTCGCGGACGAGTTCACCATCACCGAACCAGGCAGCAGCGTTCCATTAAGCACCACGTTCGTGTTCACCGCGCCGGAGTCATCAAACGTGACATTGTCATAGGCGAAGAACTTCTGGTCATTCGGCGCGACAACTTTCCAGTTCGCGGTGGTGTTGAGATCCCAAGCGTTGCCACTTAGGCCTCCGGACCAGACGAGATTTGCTGCGGCACCTGCAACGGTGAGCGTGAGCGTTGTGGGTGTGCTGGCGAGGGTGTAGGTCTGGCGCGACGCGGCTGCAGCATCGAGCGCCGGAAGTGTATTTACCGTCAATGAGCCAGCATTGATGAGCGTGTAGGTTCCGGCGTTAGGCGTGGAGTTCCAGACGGGCGTAATCGTTCCGCCGGTGATCGTCGCGTTCCCGCTGACGTTGATCAAATCGTTCGCGGTTCCACCGATATCGAAAGCCGTGGGGTTGAGCGTGAATCTTCCCGTCGCGCCGTTAAAGTTGAGGTTCGTCGCGGTGAGTGTGCCGACGGTGGCATCGAGAGCGTTCGCGCCCGGGCGAACGGCAGATCCCGCTTCGAGCACGAGGTTGTTTACACGTCCGGATGTCGTCCCGTTTCCTCCGCCGACGAGCAGCGTGCCACTTGCCATCGTCGTGGTTCCGGGCCCGGTCATGGCGCCCAAAACGACCAGCGTGCCTTCCGCAACGCTGAGTGCGCCACCGAAATTGTTCGCTGGGCTCGACATCGCAAGTGTGCCCGCGCCGATCTTCGTGGGCGAACCGGGGCCTTCGATTTCGCCGCTGAGCAAAACGTTGTTTATGCCCGTATCGATTGTCGCCTGATTATCGAAGTTCAAGCCCACCGCCCAAGTAGACGAAGCCCCGGCGCGGAGCACGCCGCCGCTGAGATTTACGCTGCTATTACCCTGGCCATTGTTCGCTCGCTGCATGCCGCCGTCGCCGACAGTGAGGGAACCACCTTTGAGGTAAAGAAAACCGCCGATCGGTCCGGTAACCCCGCGAGCATCGATCTCCATCCGCTTCGCAGAAACCTGCGCCGTGCCGCTGATCTCCAGTATGGGCGAGTTACCGTCCGTGCCGATATCGATCGAGCCATTGGGAATATTGAGCGTGCCTCCGGAAATCGCATACTTGCTGCCTTGTGCAGGCCAGTGGCCGATGCGGAACGGCCCGTCGCCATTCGCGTCCGTCGTATCCGCGCCGGTAATCGTCACCGTGCCACCGGTTTGATTTACGAAACCGGTGAACCCGGAGTTTTCTCCAATCCGGAAAAACTGCGTATTCACCGTCGCGTCAGGGAGGATGTTTAACGTCGCGACGTTGCCGGAGTTTGGCGTCGTGAACCCAACGAGAACTTGTTGAACGGCCACGTTTGCCCCGCCTTCGAGGTTTGCCGTTCCCGAGGTGATGTTCAGCGCGGCAACCGCGGAGTTCGTTCCTACCTGCCCATTGATCGTGAGCGTGGAATCCTGCGTGGCACCCGCCCACCGCACCGTGCCGCCACCTCCCGCGAAGTTCACGGTGGGCAGAATGGTGCTGCCGATTACGTTGTAGCTGATCGTGCCGCCGTTGAAATTGAGCGATGACGTTGCGGGGAGGCTCGTGGCTTGGTTGTTCCCGAATTGGAGCGTGCCGCCCGAAATATTGGTGGCACCGGTGTAGTTGATGTGACCGGCAAGAATCAGCGTGTTATCGCCCGTCTTGGTGAGCGCTCGGGGATCACCGCTTTCCGAGATGCTTCCCGTCAGTGTGAAAGCGCTGGAGTTCACGTTGAAAGTGTTGTCTCCCGCAAATGTGATGTGGCTGCCGACACCACTTGCTTGGCCTCCATTCGTAATCGTCGCGCCCGCGAACGTAATGGGACGGGTGATGTTGGCAGCCTGGGTTTGCCAGAACTGCGCGGAACTCCCTGCATGCCACGTGAGCGATCCCAGACCTTGAACGACCGACGACGTTTCGATCGAGAATAGGCCCTGATTCACAACGATGTCCCCATCGGTAATGCGTCCGGCAACGACGCTGAATTGGCCTGCGCCATTCTTGGTCAGGGTGAAACCCGCCAGGTCCAGCGTCTCGCCGCCGCCGTTGGCGCGCAGGTCGAATCGGTTCGCTCCGCCGATTGTGGCGTTGTCCGTGAGCGTGATGAAACGCGTGGCATTATTTTGACTTACGCCCGCATTAATGAGCGCACCCGCGTTGTTCACGCCCGCGCCGGAGAGAAAGATCCGCTCGGCGCCCAGGTTCTGTCCGTTGATGTCGAGCGTGCCGCCATTGCTGACGAGCGTTCGGCCATTGGCGTCGCCTAATGCTGCGGCATTCCCGGCGCGCAAAATCCCGCCCGTGATGTTCACGTCCCCCGCAAAACTGTTGGCAGTATTGACGATCAGAACTCCATTTCCGCTTTTGGTGATTCCGCCGGCGCCGGTGATCGATCCAGTTTGGAATATGTAATCGTTACCCGTGGAGTTATTCACGGTGACGGACGACGGCGTGAGATTTGCCGCGAGCGCAATCGCGCGATTCGTCGGGCCGTCGCCAAAGGTCACGCCATCGAGGGTGAAGAATCGTTCCGCGCCGCCGTTGAAATTACTCGTGGTATTCAGATTCCAATTCCCATCGATATTGCCGCTCCACACGAGCGCTTGAGCCGGCGCACCCGTTACCTGCAGCACCAGCGCGGTGCCTGTGTTATTCAGGGAGAAGGTCGAGCGCGCCCCGGCGGGCGCGGTCAGCGTCGGGAGCGTCCCGGTGAGATTCGTCGCCGTAATCAACGTCGTGGTAGCCGGAAGGGCGGAGAACGTTGCATTGACGGTGGCCCCGGGACTGAAGTCCACCGTAGCGTTCGCGAAAATGCTGTCACTTTCGTCACCCAGGTTGAAGCGAATGTCGCCTCCGGTGACCCTGAGGTTGTTCACGGTCAGCGTGCCTTTTGAATCGTCCGTATTGGTGGCGCCTGGACGCAGGAAAGAACCCGGCGCCATTGTCACCGTTCCCACAGAGCCCGTGCCACTGAGGGTGCCGCCGTTGTTCACCGCGACCGTTCCTGCCAGGGACAGGCTGCCGGTAACCGACAATACGCCAGTGTAGATTATCGTGGGGCCCGTGTAGGTATTCGTGCCGGCAAGTGTCTGCAATCCGGTGCCGATCTTCGTCAGCCCGACCGTTCCCACGCCATTTTGGATGCTGCCGCCATAGGTGGCCGGAATTACCACGCCAGCAAGGACGATGCTCGTGGCATTGGATGCGCCCACCGTGAGCGTGCTCGCGGTAGCGCTGCTGTTGAAGATGCCGCCGCCGTTTCCGGTAAGGCCGTCGATGCTCTCATTTTGCCCGGCGAGATCGAAGTTTCCTCCGTTGATCTGGACCCAAGTTCCATCCTGAATTTGATCGCCGCCCGACCCGCCGATCCGAACGGTGCCGCCATTCACGACGACGCCAAAGTCACCGGCGGCGGTGACCGAATGGACCGCTGCGGCGCTCCCTTTGCCCAGGACGATCGTGCCACCGTTGACCATGACACGCGCGCCTGGATTGTCCGTGCCGCCCGCGATGGCGAGCGTGCCGTTTCCACTATTGATCAGGTAGGAGTTGGTCGTGCCGGTGATTGCCCCATTGAGCGTGATGTTCGACGTGGTGAGGAATTCGAGATCGCCACCGCCGCTGAGGTTAATTGCAGAGCCCGCACCGCCAAATCCATAGGCGCCACCGTTCCCAAAAACGAGGCGCCCCGTTCCGCTTACGGTAGTCGCTCCCGAGTAGCCGCTGAAGCCGTTGTCCCACATTACGGTCCCAGCTCCGCTCATCGTGACGCTACCCGCGCCCGAGACTATATTCGTGAATGTGTATTGGTCGCGGCGATTGAAGGCGAGAACGCCGCCGGCCTCGATAGTCACAACCGAATTTACGGCCAGCGAACCTGTCGTTCCGCCATTGCCGATTTGCAACACAGACGTCCCAGTCCCTCCGGCATTCAAACCGATCGTGGTCGAGCCCGTGTAAGTATTCGCGTTCGCCAGCACCCATGTCGAAGTGCCGCCGGCATTCGATTTCGTGAACTCAACGCTCGCGTCACCGCCGATAACGCCATTGATCGTGTTGACGATCGTCCCGGTCGCATGCGTGTTGAACCGCGTCGTTGTCGCCGCGCCGTCGCGCGCGACCGCGATGTTGCCATTGAACGTGCTGCTTTGATCCGACCGCAATGCGCCGAGCAGGCCTGTGGCTTCCTGCCATCCGAGCCCGGTCAAAACCAGGTTGTTTGCAATCGTGACGGCATTGGGAGTGTAGATCTGGCCGGAATTGTTGGCAGTTACCAACCCCGTCCCGAGAGCGAACGAGTTGAGCGCCTGAACGCGAACCTGCGTAGTCGTCAGTCCTCCGGAAAAGGTATTGAAGCCAGCTAGCGAGATTTGCCCCAATCCGTTCGCCGGCGTTTGTCCATTGGCGTCGACGGCGATCGACTGCGCTCCGCTGATGACGCCATTGATCACGTGCGATCCGGTGCTGGCTGCGGTGACCGCAATGCGCAGGTTGTCGTTGAGCACGATCGGAACGTTCAAAGTATTCGTGATCGCGGCTCCGCCCGAGAACTCCATGAGCGCATTTCCGGCGCTGACGTCGAACGTCAGCGAACCACCAGTCGGAACGCCGGAAACGGTAAATGCCGCGGAGTTGTCGCTGTCTCCGATCTTCAGCGTTCCAACTACTCGCGTGCCATCCAGCGTTACGGTCCGAGCGGCGCTGATATTGTTCGTCAGGTTCGCCACGTCATCCACGCCATTAGGAACGAGCCCGAGAGACCAATTGCTCCCAACTCCCCAAGAGCCAGCGGCATCGACGTTCCAATCCGCAGCGGTGGCGGCATGCAGAGGCGCCACGGTGGAAACGAGCAGTGCGCTAATCCGGGCAGCGAGGATCGATCGGTTGCGGACAGGACGGGTCATGGACGGAAATCAGGAAGCGGTGCAGTGACCGCCGGGCAAGTCGCAGCGGCGGTCGTTTTTCGTAGGAAGATGCTGCGCTAAACAAAGGGAAGATGACGATTTT
>CBHXZU010000215.1:0-8828 GCA_966125105.1 uncultured Prosthecobacter sp. | reverse complement strand
CGCGAAATTCGCCGAAAAAACCTTTCGAGGACACCCAGTAGCGGAAGTCGGGCTAGCCGCCCTTGCGCAGCGTCGCGATCGCGGCGGCCATGTCCGGCGCGGCGAAGACACTCGTCCCAGCGACCATCGTATCCGCTCCGGCGGCGAGGCTGAGTGGGCCGGTCTTCGCGTTGATGCCGCCATCCACTTCGATATGGAAATCGCGGCCATGTGAATCACGGTAGGCACGCGCGGCGCGGACTTTTTCCATCATCTCCGGCATGAAGGGCTGGCCGCCGTAGCCGGGCTCGACCGTCATGATCAGCACAAGATCGACTTCATCGAGATAACGCTCGACGGAAGAAAAAGGAGTGCCCGGCTTCAGCGAGATACCGGCTTTGCATCCGCCCGCCCGAATCGCGGCAAGCGTGGCATGCACATCGCAGTCCGCCTCCACGTGGACGGTGATATTGTGCGCGAGTGTGCAGAAACGCGGCCAGTAATGATCTGGCCGCTTGATCATCAAGTGCACGTCGAGCGGCACAGTGGCGACCTTGGCGACGCATTCGCAAAATGCTGGCCCGAAAGAGATGTTATCCACGAGGTGGCCATCCATCACATCGAGGTGAAGCCAATCGGCCCCGGCATTTTCCACATCTCGAATCTGCTCGTGCAAACGGCCCCAATCGGCGGCGAGCACGGATGGCGCAATGATCACTGACATGGCGCGGGAGAAAAGCCATCGCGACCGCGAGTGGCAAGCCGAGGGAAAAATTGCAGTCCCAGGAGCTTAAGGGGAGCGCCTCGAAAGGCACATCGCTCACTCGCCTCTTTCCCCGGCACCTTTGTGAAATGCGCCGTCAGGCGGCGGGTTGGCGGTCACGTCCATTCGCCGCGGCTCTCGCGAATTTACTGCGTGGAGAAAACCATGCGTATCAGGGACTTTGCTGCGGCTGGCGATCCGGCGCCGATATTTGGCACCGTTTCCACGCTCGCGGCGCAAGGAATCGTGGTCGCGTGAAAGTGCTCTCTTTCAACGTGAAGGTGGAATCCCGCTGGGGCTGGCGGTGGCATCGCCGTCGCGAGCGCATTGCTGAAGTGCTGCGGCGGGAGCGCCCCGACCTTGCCGGGCTCCAGGAAGCGACGCACTCGATGATCCTCGATTTGCAGGAACGTCTGCCCGAATACCGCTGGGTCGGAGTTGGCCGGGATGACGGCAAGGAAGGCGGGGAGTTTACGCCGATTTTCCTGCGCGAAGATCAGTGGGAGTTGCAGGAACACGCGAATTTTTGGCTGGCGGCGGTGTGCGATCAGCCGGGACGCGGATGGGACGCTCTATGCTGCCGCGTGGTGACATGGGCGCGGCTGATGCATCGCGAGTCGGGCAAGCACTGCATTCATTTCAACACGCACCTGGATCATCTCGGCAAAGCGGCACGGGCGCAAAGCGCGGCGTTGCTCCTGCAAAAAGTGCACGAAATCGCAGCAAGCGAGCCGGCGGTGATCACGGGTGATTTCAACTGCGCCGACACCGCGGTCCCTTACCGTATTCTCACGGGCGCCATTCCCTTCAGCCACCTTGGCCCGGCGTATCAACCGGTGCGCGATACCCGCGTCGAAAGTGAGTCGCCGCCCACGGGACCTGGCCGCACGTTTCGCGGCTGGCTGCGGTTCCTCGGCATCGGGCGCATCGACTACATTTTTGTGAAGAACGGGCTGCAGACCCTGCGACATGACGTCCTCGGCGATGTGGGCGCGGCGTCCGATCATCACCCCGTGGTCGCAGAACTGGCGTTCACGGAGGCGGCGGCATGAGATACTTCTTTATCGCCTACTTCGCCACGTGGGTACTCATCCCGAAAATCTTGTTCTCGGGAAAGCGGCCGGAATCGACGCTCGCGTGGATTTGGGCGGTCCTGCTCTTTCCGTTCGTGGGACCAGTTGCCTACCTGCTTTTTGGTGTCGATCGGGTGACCCGCGCGCGCATCCGCAAACGCAGCCACCAGGCGCGCGAGCGGGCGGTTCCGGAAGATTGCCCGATTCCGGAAGCGCATGAGCCGTTGTTCCAGGCGCTCGCGAAGCTCAGCGATATTCCGACAGCGACCGCCCAGCGCATCGAGTTGCTGACGAATGCGGAGGAGTTTTATCCCGCGCTGGAGCGCCGGATTCGTGAGGCGCGGCATCACGTGCACATCGAGTTCTTCATTTGGGAAGGCGACAAGCACGGGCGGCGATTGCGCGATGCGTTGATCGATGCGGCGAAACGCGGCGTGGAAGTTCGCCTGCTCCTCGACCGGATGGGTTGCAAAAACACGGACCGCGAGTTCTTCGAGCCCCTGCGCGAAGCCGGTGGGGAGTTCGCCTGGTTCCGCGCGCTGAATCCATTGAGAAAACGCTTTTCACTCCACCTGCGGAACCATCGCAAACTGCAGATCATCGATGGCCGCTTCGCTTTCATCGGGGGGATGAACGTGGGCAAGGAATACATGGGTGAAAACCGCGACCTCGGGTTCTGGCGGGATCAGCAAATCGAGGTGCAGGGAAACGTCGTCTCTGCGTTGCAGCAAGTTTTCATCGAAGATTGGCACTTTGCCGCGGAGAGGCTGATCGAAGGCGAGGAGTATTTCCCAGAGCGTGGTGACTGCGGGCCGATCGCGGCGCAGGTGATTCTCGGCGGTCCCGATTTGCCGCATGAGCCGATGGCGGAATCCACCCTGGCGGTGCTGCACCACGCAAAAAAGCGCGCGTGGATCGCGTCCGGCTATTTTGCACCGGATGCGCGCTTGCTCTCCGCGTTGCGGATCACGGCATTACGCGGAGTCGACGTCCGGATTCTCAACACTGAGAAGTCCGATCATCCCTACCTGATCGGCATCGCGCATTCCTATTACGAAGACCTCATGGCTGCCGGGGTCCGGATTATGGAATACGCCAAGGGCATCAATCACTCGAAGTCGATGCTGATCGACGATGAGCTGCTGATGATCGGCTCAGCCAACCTCGACGATCGATCGATGCGGTTGAACTTTGAGCTCAACATTCTCCTGCGAAGCCAAGAAGGGGCGAAGGCCCTTGAGCGGGCGTTCGAAGAAGACTTCGCGGAGAGCCACGAGCTCGAGTTCAGGAAGTTTAAGCAACGGCCCTTCAAACGGCGCGTCATGGAAGCGCTCGTGCGCCCGCTCGCCCCGATGACGTGACCGTGGTCACGAGCGGTTGTGAAGTCTGGCCATCGAGCCGAAAAGCGCCGTGCTGCGCCTCAATCGCCTGAGGATAATTCCTTCGCGGACAAAAATTCAGGGCGTGAATCCTCAAGCAATTGCTTCCGAAAAGTCGCTGCGGACCTATTTGCCTGAAGCGATTGCCTGTATGCGGTATCCTCCGTCAGGCCACCTTCTGGTGCGTGCACGCGAGGTCGCGCTCCGGCTCGATTTTCCAGCGATTCGCCACATCGAGAAGCTCGGGATTCAGCGGCCAACGATCCGGCTGGGGTTCGCCTTGAGCGGCGGGGTTGCCCCCCTTTAGCTCCATGCAGCCCTTATTCTGGCCGATCTCGGTCAGTTTCTCCACTTCCTCCTGCGTCAGTTTCGCCTCCGGCAGGGCTGCGAGTTCCTCGATCTTCGCTTCGATGGATTTGGGGGTGACGCCATTCGTCTGCTCGGCTTCCTGGATCAGTGTCGGGATCACGCTCTTCACCGGGCTTTGGCTGAGGTTCCAGATGCAGGCGAGCTGTAACGGCGTGAGCCCGTATTTCTCGGCAATCGGACGCATCTTATCGAGCTTGGCATTTCCGGCCTCCACCCAACCGGTCGGCCGGAAGGTGCGGTGGTCGCGCGGCCCGAAGGTATGGCCGGGCTTCACGTCATCGTGAAAGATGCCGCCGTAATCCACGACGCGGGTGATTAAAGAGACGTCGTGCTTTTCCGCCGCACCGAGCGCCATTTGGCCTGGCCAGGGCTCGAGTGGGTTCAAGATGACCATGGCCCAGTCGAGAATGGAACCGAAACGCTCGAAGCAGAGGATGAGATCGAGCGTGAAGCCGTTCGCGGGCCCGGGCGCCACGCCGAGGAGTTCCGTCATCTTTTGCTCCTGCACTCGCAGCATCGCCTGCCACACGGAGTCCTTCGAGTACCCGATGCTGTCCGGATTGTGCAGCATGAGGCAGTCGAAACGGTCGGTATTGCAGCGCTTCAGCGATGCCTCGGTCGCGCGGTCAACGTATTCGGCGAAGTCACGCGGTTGGCGCAAGCGCGGGTCGGTGAAGCGCGGGAAACCTTTGGAGCCGTCACGCGCTGCGGCGAAGTCGTGGCCTATGATCCCCACGAGGCAGTAGCTATCGCGAGGCACGCCGGCGAGGGCGCGGCCGATCGCTTCGTCCGCGCCGCCGTTTCCGTAAACGTCCGCGGTCATGAAAGTGCGGATCCCCTTTTCGTAAGCGTGCCGAATGCAGGCCTCGTAGCGTGCTTCGTCGATCGCGATGCCGAAGTTCATGTAACGGCCGCCGTTCCAGGTTCCGTATGCGGTGCGGGTCAGATTCATGTGCTCGATGTAATCGGTCGTTGGATTCGTGCAAACCGCGGAGATTGGCAATGGCTTAGCACTTCTTGCTCGGCGGCTCGGGCGGGAGGGTCCCTCCCTGACGAGGATTTCATTGTCGTGACGGGGACATGACCCAGATTCTGGAAGGTCTCCGCGTGGAAAGGCGCGTGCTTATGCAAAGATTCGAAAATCCCGTGATGACCGTTGACACCATGAAATCTTCTGGCATTGGAACTGATACAGTCCGTTCTTGCCCCTTGAACCGAGTTTTGAAGCCAAACCAACTTTTTTCTGCAGTGAGCAGCCGCCCGGCATGCGGAATGCGAGAATTCATTGGCTAACCGCGCCACAACTTTACAATCCCGATAAAATTCTCCGCTTGCGGATCAAAGAAAGAACTTTACATCCTTTTGTTATGAAGAACGCCGCCCTCAGATCCTCCACGTTGGCCTTGGGCCTCGCATTGTTTGGATCAATTTCCGCCCGGATCGAAGCTGTCGATGCTTACACGGATCCGGTGGGGTACTACACGCTGACTATTCAAGGGGGATCGGACAACGTCATGTCGCTCCCGATGGTTCGGGATGCGGTTTTTTCCGGCACGGTGAGTGGCGGAATTACGGCCACGGGCTTTACGGCGCTGGCCGGGACGCAGTCGCCAGGGTGGACGGCGAGCCAATTCAAGTATGCAGCGCCGGCTCAACCGCAAACTTTCTACGTTGAGTTCACGTCCGGACAATTGAAAGGGTTGTATTACAAGATCGACGATAACGGCACGAACACCGTTTCGCTCGATACGGAAGGCGATAGCCTGCTCGATCACGACTTTCCGACCGTTGCCAATCAGGCCTTGGCCGTTGGCGACAGCTTCAAGATTCGGCCGTATTGGCGGGTGAAGGATGTGTTGGAAGTCAGTGGGGCTCCTGTCATCGAAGGTTCGCCGGATATCGAAACACAGAAAGACCAAGTTCTATTCCCGAACTATACGGCGGTTGCCGTCAACAAAGCTCCGAGTCTGATCCTGTACTACGATTTGGGACAAGGTGGCTGGCGCAGATCGACGGACGAGACGACTGACTGGGGAAACCATGTCATTCGTCCGAACGAGGCCTTCATTGTTCGCCGTCGGAACGCAACGAGCGTCCCACTGACGAATCTCGGTGGCGTGTTGGTCAATACGGCGATCTCCTTTGTTCCGGGCGCCAGCCAGACGTCCGGAAATGACACGTATATCTCGATCGCACGCCCCGCCCCAGTGAGCTTGGACGATTCCGGCCTTAGCGCGCTGGTTAAACCTTCGCCAGATATTGAATCTATTGAAGACCAAGTATTTGCCTTTGGATCCACGCCGGGTATGAACCGCGCTCCGAGCGAGCGTTATTTCTACCTTCAGGGCGCAGGTTGGAGAAAGTTTCCGGACGACGTTACGAACGTTGGCCAAACGGTGAAGCTTGAACCCGGCAAGGCTTACATCCTCCGGAAAAAATCCACGAACGTCGGTGGCGATTGGATCAACACGCCCAACTACTGATCACCGTCGGCCCCGGAAGTCCCCAGCCCTAAACAATGAAGATTCTAAAGTCCGTCGCCCTGGCCGTCTTTGCGCTTTCTCTCAGCGCGTCAGCAAGCATCGTCATCAACATCACGGCGAGACAGTTGTCCTCGGATTCCGTCGGAACTACGCCGATCGTTGCGGGAACATTGATTCAACTGGTGAATCTAGGCCCAGAAGGGACGTTCGACCCAATTGACCTCTCGGACGGCAACGTCTCACAGTTTGGCCAATGGGTGAGCGGAAATGACACGCTTATTACTGCGGCATTTTTGGAAGGGACTGCAGAAAATCCCAACTTTTCAGGGGCAGCGTTCGATCTGGCTCAGGGTGCAGACCCGGCGATTGGACGGCTTCTGCGAGATTTCACATTCGAGTCTGGGGCGATACCGTCTGGGACGAAACTAGGAATTCGTTGGTTTCCGGGTCTGTTGGCCGCGAACTTCAATTCAATAACCCTGACGGTTGGTCAGAAATACGGCCAATTTACGCGCCAATCCAATCCTCAATATGGCTTGGATCTCTGGGTTGCGCCTGGTGACGGCGGCTTCAGTACATTTGATAATTTGAAGACGGTCAGCGCATCTGGTACGGATCCAAATACGGCGGGTGCTGCAACGTTCTCGGTGGTCCCCGAACCAGCTGCAATCGGACTTTCGCTGCTTGGAGCGGCGGGGTTGTCGATGCTCCGTCGGCGCCGCGCTTAATCGAACGAATTCCAACTTTCTCGCGTCGAAGGCAAGCCGATGGCTTGCCTTCGGTGTTTTTACCGCGCAGCAAGTTTCCAATTCACCTCGATTAGCCTATGCCCCAATTCCGTTACACCGCTCGCAATGCTCAAGGGCAATTGGTGGACGGCGTCGTCAATGCAAACGATCGGGCGGCGGCGATCTCGCAGGTAGAGCAGCAACGATATGTCCCGATCAAGATTCAGCCGGTAGGTGATGAACCGGCGAAGGCTGCAGCCACAAAGGCGCCGCCGGCCAAGAACGCTCCTCCGGCGGCAAACGCGGGCAAGACGTCGGGTGGAACGGCGGCAGAGAGCACTTCTCCAGCGAAAGCGCAGGCCGGCAGTGGCGAGCCTCCGAAGACGCTGGCGACAACGCCTCGAAAGACGGTGGCGAAGGCTTCGACAGACCCAGGAGAGCCGGTGGCAACGTCGAAGCTGAAGCTCAGCCATTCGCAGCAATATCTTTTCAGTGAGCAACTCGCGCATTTGCTGAGCGCGGGCATGACGCTCGACGAGTCGCTCGGCGTGTTGGTTAAGCGCTTGAAATTGCCCAGGCTGCGCTCGCTTTCGAAGTCGCTGCACCAGTCGCTGCTCGATGGCCGGAGCCTGTCGCAGGCGATGAAGGACTTTCCGCGCATCTTCTCCCCGCTTTACGTAAACATGGTTTCCGCCGGGGAGGCTTCTGGCTCGTTGCCGACCATTCTCCGCCGCCTGACGGTCTATCTCTCGGAAGTGAAAGTGCTGCGGGAGCGCGTGCAGCAGGCGCTGCTTTATCCCGCGGTTCTCGTCGTCGTCGGCTTCGGCCTCATCATCGTCTTCATGACGACGATGGTTCCGCAGTTGATGGGCTTCTTCAAAGACACGAAGACCAAACTGCCGGCATCGACGCAGCTGCTCATTGATGCGAATAACGCTTTCCGTTCGTATTGGTGGCTGGGCGCCGCGATCATTTTCGGCGCGGTCGTTTTGTTCCGAGCGGCGGTGGCGAGTCCGACGGGCCGCTTCGCCTGGGATCGGTTCAAATGGAATGTCCCGGTGTTCAGCCGCATTCCGCGTTACCGATTCTACGCGCAGTTTGCCCGGACCCTCGGCACGCTTACTGAAAACGGCGTGACGTTGCTTCGCGCGCTCGAGTTGCTCGAAGATATTGCCGGTAACAGCTTCATCCGGTCGCGCATGGTGGAAGTGCGCGCGGCCGTGGTCGACGGCGCGACGCTATCGGCAGCGCTCGGTCCGCAGAAGATCTTCCCTGAGATGTTCATCGACATGATGGGCGTGGGTGAACAGACGGGTAAGTTCTCGGAAACGATGGGGTTGATTGCGGACGTGTATGAGCGGGAATTGGATAAACAGGTGAAAGTCGTGAGTACTTTGATCCCGCCGATGGTTATGGTGGTGATCGCTGCAGTTATCGGAACCGTCATCTACGGCATCCTGGTTGCGGTGTTTAACCTGACCGGAGGAATGAGCCGCGGCCGCTGACGCCTAACGCGGCTTGCCATCTCGGTTTCGCCCTCCCATACGTTCGCACCTTTGATTTTCCGCCCGGCCATTTTAACCCTCTGCGCGACCATGCTCAGCATGGCAGCGGAGCCTGCACCCTTGCCGGAACAACCGGTGCCGTTCTCGGTGTGGCTGGATTTTGCGGTGCTTGCTCGTCCGGGAGCTGCGGACCCCGCGCTGCCGATCTGGTTCGAATCGCTCCAGACAGTGCGGACTCCGGCACAAGGCGAAGAGCCTCCCAAAACGAGCTACCGCCTTAGACTTCGCCGACTGCCCACGTTGCACAGCGAAATCCTGGTTCGCGTCTTCTTCGACGACCTGCCGGGAATGCAGCCGGAGGTGAGTGGGTGGACCGAAACGGGCCGCGAGCAATTTCGCAGTGAACCGCTTGGAGGCGGCGTCGGATTGCCCGCCAGTGAGGCAGTCGTCGTTCCGATCGGGAATGTTGATTACGTCGACATCGAAGTCGCCGGCAATGGCAGCAATGTGCGGGGCGCGATGGCCGCGTCCCTAAAGGAAGTGACCACT
>CBHXZU010000214.1:0-8850 GCA_966125105.1 uncultured Prosthecobacter sp. | reverse complement strand
CCTCACACGAAACAAACCGCGAAGCGGCAAACGTTGTGGCGTGGTTTGAGGTCTCCACACGGTCACCGTCGATTACGGCAACGCCGCGCTGGGCTCGTTCGTCGTAACCATCCCTCTAAAACCCGAAGCTCTGCATGCCGGGCTTGATTTCCTTGAAGCTGCCTTGGTTCTTCGACGCCAGATCCTGCATGAACTTCTGCCCGCTGTCCGCGAGGTAAGCGACGACATTGATCACCGCCGGCTTCGGGAGCTGTTTCTGCCGCTCCTCCACTTCCTTGAGGAACTGATTCGCCTCTTTATCCGTCGGGATGCCGTCGCTCACGAGGCAGATCACGTCGGGACTCATCGCAAACGCGTATTCCATTGCAGCGAATGCGCGGGTACCCGCGTGGTTGAATTTCGTCACGCTCGTTCCCGCGGCGCTCGGCTTGAAGCCAGCGGCCTGGCGCTCGGCATCCTTGCGCTCCGCCACGATGTTCAATCCGGGATTGTGCTCCTCGATGAATTTGATCGCTCGCTGCTTCTCGAGGTCGTTCGCTGGCGAGAGCATCGTCTTGTAAGGCGCCACGTCACCCGCGAAGCACACCACGCTGAAGCTCATCGTCGGGTCCAGGCTGCCAACCACGCGCCGCACTTCACGCTCGAGCGCCACGTAGGTTTGCGGCCCCTTCGTCGATTTCTGAGGAAGACCGCTCGGGCGCTCGCCGGGCTTCGGTGGCGGCGGAGCGCCGCCCATGATCATGCTGTCCGAGACGTCGACCAGGAGCACAATGGTCTTGGCACGCGTGCGCATGCCGAAAAAGTTGATGCCGCTTCCGCCTCCCCCGCCCCCACCGCCGGGTGACCCGGTCGCGCCGAAGGCACTGCCGGATCCGCCCATCCCGATGGCGCGATTGGCGAAAACATCCGTGGTTGCCGTCGGCATTTCCGGCATCTCCGGCAATGCGACTTTGGCAAAAGCGCTGTTCGTGGTGACCCGCTTCGCCTGCTCCGGCGCGCTCATCGTGCTTTGCTTGCGCCCGAGCGAGACCTTGTGCTCGCTGCCCTGCCGCGCCGCTTCCGCAGCATTGCCGGGCTTCATGAACTTCTTGCGCGAGACAGTCTCGCTGGAAATTACCCACACCGTGGCGACGACCCCGAGCACAACGTGAAAGGCGATCGAGCCGAAGAGCCATTTCCGTTGGACAATTTTTTCCCAAAGCGTGGGCCCCTGCGGCTCATCGGAACTGCGGACGTTGGATGATGTGACGGCCATGGATGATTAGGCGGGGGGCTTCTCGAGATCTTTCTGATTGGGGTCGGCGAGTTGCTTCTCGCGCTTGTCGACCAATTCACTCACGGCGTCCGCATCCTTCGCTTCGAGCGTCTCGCCGAAGTTCTCCTTCAATTCTTTGATCGAAGTGCGGGCGCGAGCGAAGTCCTCGAAGCCGAGGTAGGCCTTCGCCGAACCGAGCAGCGCTTGGGGCAAATACATCTTTTGAGAAGGATAGAGCGCCGGCACGCGCAGGTAGCTGAGCAATGCTTCCTCGTAGCGGACCGCGGCCTTCTCGACCTCGCCCTTCTTCTTCAGTTCGTCCCCAAGGAAGACGAGACTGTCGCCTTTGTTCACGGCAATCAGCCCAAGCATGTCGAGGCGCTTGGTCTGCTTCGCCAGGTCGCCGTAGAGGCGCACCGCGGTTTCGTGATCGCCTTTCCGCGTAAGCGCCACGGCATTGAAGATACGGGTGAGCTTCATATTCTCGGGATCGCCAACGAGCCGCGAGAACTTCGCCGCTTCTTCCACGGCATCCTTATCCCGGCGCAAAGCGAGCAGCGCCTGGATCTGCAGCGGCACCGCATCCACCCACCAGCTCCCTGGCGCGTCGCGGAAGCCCTCGTAGTATTTCAGAATCGGCGCGAGTTCCCCGAGAGCCTCCTCGGATTTCCCGGCGGCAATCATCGCCGGCACAGTGTCGAGCGCGGCCGGTTTCGGAAAGACCAGCTTCGCGATATCCGTCAGAGGCAAACCAAAGTCACCCTTCGTCAGGGCGCCGGGCTGTTCCTTCGACGGAATTTCGATAGTCGCGATGATCGTGTCCCGCTCGCGGCGCATCTGCAGCGCTCTCACCACGCGACCGTCCTTGAGATGCACTTCCGGTTGCTGCTGCGCAAACGCGCTCGTCACGGCCAATAGTAAAACGACAAACGCGCGGGCAATCATACAGTTCCTCCGAGTTCGGCGAATCGCTTGCGGGCCGCTTCCACCTCCGGCAGGCCTTTGAACTTCTCGATCTTCTTCGCGTCCGGCTCGCCCTCCTTGCCATCCTCGGTCGTGAGGCGCGGATCGAACAGCTCGCGAAGTTTCTTCTGCGCCATTTCGTTTTTGCCCTGCCGGTAATAGCCGTCCGCTGCGCGCAGGTAACTTCGCGCCACCCATACTGGGTATTTATTCTGCGACACCGTGATGCGCTCCCAGCCAGCCGTCGCTTCGACGAACTTGCCCATGCGGAACTGCACATCTGCGATCAAGTAGAGAGCGAGCGCCGTGGTTTCGCCGCGCCACTCGCGAACGCTGGCGACTTCCTCCAGCGTCTTCCTGGCCTTCTCGAAGAGGATCTTCGCGCCTTCGGGCGTCTTCGCGTTGCTGGCAAACTCCATCTCCACCTTCGCCTGGCCGATCAGCGCTTCCTTTAACTTCCAGGGAGCGCCCAGGCGATCGATCGCATAAGTGTAGAGCTCCATCGCCTTCGGGTAATCCTTGCGGGCGAAGGCCACGTCCGCGAGTCCCACCCAACCGGCATCCACGCGCTCAGACTTGCGGAAATCTTCCTTCAACTTGCGATACATCGCCTCGGCACGATCGATCTCGCCGCGCGCGAAGAGCAAATCGCCGCATTCCATCAGCAAGTGCGGGCTCAACTCATCCGGCTTCGCCTGGTCGGCGATCTCGGCGATGATCGCAGTCCGCTTTTCCGTCTGCCGACCGATGCGATAGAGTTCCCCCTTCGCATACTTCAAACGGTATTGCGCAAGCGGCGCCTGGTTTTCCTCCAGCGGCTTGAGCAGCCGCGCGAGTTCCGCCTCAGCGTCCCACTTCGCAGGCGTGCCATCCGGCGAAGGATTAGCCACCTGGCCTTGCGGACGACGCCGCGACCACTCCGCCAGCTGGCCGAGGATCATTTCGCAACCTTCGCGCTTTGGGTCGGCGATGTGCTTTTGCAATGCTTCGACGGTCAGCGTCTTCGCCTCCTCCATCCGCCCGAGCTTCGCCTTCGCTTTGCCCATCCAGTAAATGCACGTCACCACCTGCGGGTGCTCCGGGCGGTTCACCACGAACTCGGTGTAGATCTCCTCAATCTTCACCCAGTCGCCCGCCTTCTGCAGTTGTTTGCCCGCCTCGAACAAAGAATAGACGAGCACCTCGTCGGAGACATTCTTGTGTTTGTAGCTCTGAATGTAAGCCGCGCCTGCCTCGGCGTGCTGCTTCAGCGCCGCGCGCGCATCCCCCATGAGCGCGAGCACTTCCGGCTGAAGCATCTCTTTTTCCTTATTTGCGTAGAGCGACATCCACTCTTCGCATTCCTTCACCGCGGCTTCGCTTTCGTAGGCCGCAAAGCGGCAAACCGCGAGACGATACTTCGCGTCCGACGCATAGCTCGAAGTCGTGCCCCACTTCTGCAGATAGGCCTCGAGGCGTTCGATCGCGCCATCGCCCTGGTCACTTTTTTCCGGGTCGCGCTGATAATGGCCGGTAAAGAGATGGCAGAGCGCGAGCTGGTATTCCGCGTCTTCCATGAAGGCGCCTTTGCCTCCGGCCACCGCGCCGAACTCATTCGTGAATGCAGTGAAGTCGCGCTTCGCGTCCTCGAACTTGTTCTGCAGAAACCGCGCATTCGCCAACTGGTAGCGCGCCTCGGTCCAATACAGCTTCTTCTGATCCTCCGGCAGCGTTGCAAGGAGCTTGAGCGCGTCGTCGAAAAACTTCTCCGCCGAGATCCAGTCCTTCTTCTTCATCGCGGTAAGCCCCTTGATGTAGGCCACCTCACCCGCGCGTGAGCCTTTCGGGTACTCCTGCAGGTACTCATCGCAGAATGCGTAGGTCCGCTCTGCGACGCCGAGATCCGAGTAAAGCGCGAGGCGACTGAAGATGACCAATTCGCGCACCGGCGATTGCGGGAACTCTTCGAGGATCTGATTGAAGACCACGATTGCCTCCCACTTCTTGTTCATGTCCGCGTGGCAGCGCGCCATGCGAAAGTAGAGGGACGGCATGAAGTCCGGCACCTTTTCAAACTGCGCCAGGATCCGCTTCGCCTCGTCGAGAATGGGCTGAATGTCCTCATTCTGCCGCACCGCGAGGCTGTATTTGACGGGATCTTTCGCCGCGCCGGTGCCGGCGGATTTCAGGTTCTGCTCCATCCGCAGTTCGATCGCCGCGATGCGCTGCCGTTGCAGGCCAGCGATGACGTCCCGCGAACGGACCGCCCAGTAAGCTTCGAGCGCCTTCGGATACGCATTCACGTCGAGCAACTCATCGCCCAACTTGATCGCCACGCTGTTCAGCGCGATGAAGTTTTCCACCAGATGGATCTTCGTCTGCAGCTTCTTCAGCAACTCCACCGCCTTGTCGGCAAACTGGATCGACGCCGCGTCCGCCGGGTCATGCTTCAGCGCGTAGAGCGACATCAGGCGCACCGCCCCCTCCGCCGAAAGCGACGTGTTGAAATCCGGGTAGACCATCCGCTCCAGCGTCGTGATTTCGTCCTCCGGCTTCTTGAGCTCCTTGAAACAGAAAGCCTGCCCGCTGATCGCGTTCTCCCGCGTGTCGTTCGCGTCCCTTAGCGCGTTAAGGTCGCTTGCCACCGCCTTCATCAGCGAGACCGCGCCGTTTTCCACCTCGACCCACGACTTCACGGCCTCCTCCCATTTTTTCATCTTCATGTAAGTCTGCGCGATGGCAGACCTCACCTGGAGAACTCGCCCTTCCTGCGGCCATCTCCGGAGGAACTCATTCCAGTAAGCGATCGCCTTGGTCCAATTCTCCTCCTTTCCCAAGCGGAAATAGGATTCGCCGAGCGCGAGATAAAAAATTGGGGCAGTCAGAGGATTCTTTTTCTCCGCCTCCGTCAGCATCCCGAGGCACTCCTCGAGCCGCTTGATCGCTTCATCCCACTTTTGACCCTCGAAATACTGCAGACCGCCGTTCTTTAGCTCGGCGATCTTCTTTACCCGGGAGTCCGCAGAAATCGGGGTCGCCGTAAACTGCCCCGGCGCTTGTGCAAGCGCCGTCACGACGCCAGCAGAAAGGGCAGCGACGAGCACAGAAATCCGGGCGAGGCTTGGAAGGAGCATGCTGAAGAGGAATTCCAATAGGTGGGAGCACCCACCTGAAAGTCCAGCCACGAATTATGGCAAATTAGGGAGATTCCGCTAAAAAACAGGGCGACCGGCGCCCCCACTACAAAGCGCCGGCCGCCCCCCAACCAAATCTCGGTCTGCGCGCAAAGTAATCAGGTTTTATCAGACTGCAAATCAGGCTCGCTTTTTTCTGAAAAATTTCGCGCGAGTCGGTCACAAAAGCAGCGCGGAACATTGAGCGATGGGATGGGACCGATTGGTATCATGGGTCCCATAGGACCTATTTTCGTCTCCAGCCGCTGACTTCCGACCTCTGAATTGTTGGTGACACTTCCCCGGCGCGGACCTTATCAGCCGACCCATGGCACACCAAAAATCGGATGGAATGAACTACGCCCCCGTCGGCAAGCCCGCGCCGGTCGTGAAACCGGGCGAGTTCATCTTCGCCGCCGCCGCCCTCGATCACGGACACATCTATGGGCAGACGCAGGGCCTCACCGAAGCCGGCGGCGAATGCCGTTACGTCTACGACCACGATCCGGCCAAGGTGGAGAAGTTCCGGGAGAAGTATCCGAACGCCCAAGCCGCTCGGTCGCTCGAAGAGATTTTGGAAAAACCCGAGGTGAAGCTCGTTACGTCGGCCGCCATCCCCAGCGATCGCGGTCCGCTCGGATGCCGCGTGATGGAGGCGGGCAAGGATTACTTCACGGACAAAGCCCCTTTCACGACGCTGGAGCAGCTCGAGCAAGCCCGCGCCGTCACCCAGCGCACCGGCAGGAAATACATGGTCTATTACAGCGAGCGCCTGCACGTGGAGGCGAGCGTCCGCGCCGGGCAGTTGATCGAACAAGGCGCCATCGGCCGCGTCGTGCAGGTGATGGGCATGGGACCGCACCGCAGCAACCCGAAGTCCCGTCCGGGATGGTTTTGGAGCCGGGAGAAAACGGGAGGTATCCTCATCGACATCGGCAGCCACCAATTTGAGCAGTTCCTCACCTATACCGGGGCGAAATCGGCGACCATCCAGCACGCCGCGGTGGCCAATTACCACCACAAGGACTTCCCCGAATTTGAGGATTGGGGTGAATGCAACCTCCTGGCGGATAACGGCGCGACGAATTACGTCCGCGTCGATTGGCTGAACCCGCAAGGCCTGCGCACCTGGGGCGACGGGCGCACCTTCATCCTCGGCACGCAGGGCTACATCGAAGTCCGCAAGTATCTCAATGTCGGAGCCGAAGCTGAGAGCGACCACCTTTTCCTCGTCGACGACAAGGGCGAGCACCACATCCGCTGCCTCGGAGAAGTAGGCTTCCCCTATTTCGGGCAGCTCATCCTCGATGTGCTCAATCGCACCGAAAACGCGATGACGCAGCAACACGCTTTCCTAGCCGCCGAACTGTCGCTCCAGGCGCAAGCTGCGGCGAAGCGGATCGAATAGCGCTGGGGTCTTTCTGCCCACGAACAGCTTCGAGAAATCCCGGGAACGCGCCCAACTTGGGCAGACCCTTGCCCAGCAGGCGCCCTGCGCCGCGATGGACGGGCCCGGCATTCGGAAACGCCTGAGTCGCCGCGACTCAATCGGCCGTCCACACGTCCTCTACCCGCCATCTTCCAGCACGTTCACGCAGCGCTTTCACTGACACATCCCGCCGACCCGCGGGATGTTACACTCGACCACGCTTCATGTTTCCAAAGGCTGCGGGAAGCAACAAAACTCCTGCTTACGCGAGGCAGTGCGGACTTTTGCGCCCCCGACGCGCGACTTTATCCGTGCACGCGCGTGCAATTTCCAATTTGTGCGCAGCTTTACGTGACTGCTCCGCGCCTTTTTTTCCGTCTGCGCGCGCTTTATTCCGGCGACGGGATACGTTTTCGAAGCGGTGCGCGCCTTGCGCCGGGCGGTGGGTCACTTTTTTCGGCCGGCGCGCGTGTTTAGCGCCCTTGGCACGTGCACGAATCGCTTGCCGACCAACATTTTTCGGCTGGCGGGCGACTCGAATCAGCTGCCGAGCATGACAAATCGAGTGCCGAGTTACTCGAATCGAGTGCCGCGTCACTAGAATCGACTGACCGGTGAGTCGAATCGGCCGGCGGCCTTGTCGAATCGTTTGCCGCGCGACTCTCACGAGCCGCGGACCGTGGCGAATCGCATCACGATCAAGCGCCGTTTCCGCGACCCAACGCAGTCTTGCTCCTTCATCCGCGAGCACTAGCCTCAGGGAATGCGTTCGGTCGCATACCTCCTTTTCCTCTACGCGCTCTATAACGCCGGAAGGGGTTTCTACGACTACAACCGTGGCGTGGCGACGCTGGTCACCATGCGCGGACTGAAAGAGGAAGTTGTCGCTGAGCAGGAAGATCGTGAGCGCTTTCGAAACCTGATCTCCTATCGCTTGTCACGCAGTGCCATCTTCCTGGTCGGCGGATTCATCGTGCTCGGCATTGCGCGCCGTTCGGACGAAACGGACCCGTGTTCGCCGGAATTCGGTGGGAAAGCCAAGGAGGAACCAGTCGATCCGGCGCTCGAGGAGGAACTGCGAAAGCGCCGCGGCGGACTGCGGTAATTTGCCAGTATCTCGCCCGTCAAAACTGGCCTGATCGACGACGTTACACCGAGCTGCTCTCGTTTGCCTTGCCCCCTGCCGGTATTTGCCGAAAGCTACGCGTCTTTTTCTGCCACATGACCGAGCCCGCTATCACCAAGGAAGTCATCGAAAAACACGGCCTTACCGACGAGGAATACGGCCGCATCAAGGAGATCCTTGGCCGCGAGCCGAACTTCACGGAGCTCGGCATCTTCTCCGTGATGTGGAGCGAGCACTGCTCGTATAAAAATACGAAACTCGAGCTGAAGAAGTTCCCAACCACCGGCCCAGGCGTGCTCGTGAAGGCGGGCGAGGAAAACGCGGGCGTGATCGACATCGGCGACGGCTGGGCGGTGGCGTTCAAGATGGAGTCGCACAATCACCCGAGCGCGATTGAGCCCTTCCAGGGCGCGGCGACCGGCGTGGGCGGCATCATTCGCGACATCTTCACCATGGGCGCGCGCCCGGTCTTTTCGCTGAACTCACTGCGTTTCGGCCCGATTCATGGCGACACCGCGCAGCACGCGTGGAACCGCAGCCGCGTGAAGGGCGTCGTGGCCGGCATTTCGCACTACGGCAACTGCATCGGCGTCCCGACGATCGGCGGCGAAGTCAATTTCGACGAAAGCTACAACGGCAACCCGCTCGTGAACGTCTTCTGCCTCGGCGTGCTCCGCCATGAGCAGATCGCCCGCGGCGCGGCGAAGGGCGTGGGCAATCCCGTCTTTTATGTCGGCGCGGAAACCGGACGCGATGGTCTCGCGGGCGCGGCTTTCGCCTCACGCGACCTCACCGAGGAATCGAAACAAGACCGCCCGGCCGTGCAGGTCGGCGATCCTTTCCGCGAAAAACTTCTGCTCGAAGCCTGCCTCGAATTGCTCGCCACCGACGCCGTCGCCGGCATCCAGGACATGGGCGCAGCGGG
>CBHXZU010000213.1:0-8861 GCA_966125105.1 uncultured Prosthecobacter sp. | reverse complement strand
CCGTGTCCTTCTTGGCTACCAGCAAGGCCAGGTATTTTGTTTGGATGAAACTGCTGTGTCGATTGGTCGGGATCCGAAGAGCGGCATTGTGCTGCATCCGGATAGCGCCGCATCGCGAAGACACGCTGAACTGTTTCCCGCGAATGGCCAGTGGCGCGTTCGCGATCTCGGCAGCGTTAACGGAACGGTGCTGAATGGGCGGCCCATCCAAAGCGAAGTGTTGCGCGACAAGGATGAGATTCTCATTGGCGACAATGTTTTCGTCTTTGAAGAAAAGGACCGTGACGCGGCGCAAATCGCGGCGGCGGCGAGCCACATGAACCTCGTGGACTCGCGGAGCTTCCAGAATCGCCCCGAAATCCAGGCGCTCGTGCACGGGATGGCCGCGCGGGTGAAGACGGTGGAAAGAGCGGTGAGCAAAGTGCTCGCGGGCGGGACGGAATTCGTTCGCGAAATCCTCGCCGCGATCATCACGCAGGGACACGTGATTCTTGCCGGCATACCCGCAGCGGCGCAGGCCGCGGTCTTGCGGACCATTGCGGAGCTGGTCGGACTGAAGTTCGCGCAAATCGACTCTGCGTCCGCGATCGATCCCATGACGGACAAAGCGTTCAGTGGCTCGCAGATCCTGCTCGTGAATCGATTGGACAAACTTTCCCCAGGAATGCAGGCGGCGTTGTTTCAAGGAATGGACCACCTGCGCCTCGAGCGGGATGGGCAGAGCCGAACAATCGAGCTGCCGTTCATCGTCATTGCGGCGCAACCGTCCAGCGGAGTCGACGAGACGCATCCGCTTTCGGATTCGCAGAGGGATCGGTTCATCTTCTTCGTCGAATGGACCGCCATTCCCAATGGCCCTCGCGTGGTGATCGATCTCACCGCATCGCCGGCGCGAACCGCCGAAAAAGTGTTCACCGCGAAACAGCTCCTCGATTTGCAGCGCGTGATTCGCGAAGTCGCCGTGAGCGATCACGTGATGAAGTACGCCGTTCGCGTGGTTCGCGCCACCAGGCCCACGGACAAACGCGCGCCGGAGACGATTAAAAAGCACGTGCACGCGGGCGCCGGTCCGCGCGCCGTCCAAAATCTCATCCAGGCCGCGAAAGCCCGCGCCGTGCTCGATGGGCGTCTGCTGGTCGAAATCGCCGACGTGCGGAATATGGCGTTGCCGGCGTTGGGGCATCGACTTTGCGCGAGCTTCAGCGCAGGCGCGGAGGGGTGGAGTTCACGCGCAATCCTGGAGAAGCTCCTCGCGGAAGTGGACGCGCGTGATGATTTCGAATCGTGAGGATTTGCGGAGATTCATCGCCCTCAGGAAAACGGCGTGCTCCATTGCGGCATCCGCTCTGGCCATCTCCAACCGCCGTATTCGCCGCGAGTCATCGATGAAACGGACGACTTTGTCGTCGTCGACAAGCCGCCATTCCTGCCCGTGCACCCGACGCGTCCGGAGGAGACGGGCACGCTGTGGGATGAGTTGCGCGCGCTTCTCGCCTACGAACTCGCGAACGGCGGGCAGGTGAGCATCATCAATCGTCTGGATCGCGAGACGAGCGGCCTCACCCTCGTGGCGAAAAACCGGGACGCGGCGCGCTATTTCTCCACGAGGATGATGACGCGATCCTTTTCGAAAGAGTATCTCGCGATCGTCTTTGGCTGGCCAGCGGAAGACTCCTGGCAAGTTGCGGCGCCGCTCTTGCGGCAGGGGGCTGTTCGTCCTTCTCCCGTGTGGGTGAAGCAATGTTCGCATCCAGATGGCGCGGCTGCGGTCACGGATTTTCGCGTGGAGCGCCGCTTCGAACGCGGCGGCAGTCGATTTGCCGTCGTGCGCGCATTTCCCGAGACGGGCCGGATGCATCAGATCCGCGTGCATCTCTCGGAAAGCGGTAATCCGATCGTCGGCGACAAGCTTTACGTCGATGAGCGTTGCTATCTCGAGTTCATCGAGACGGGTTGGACCCGCTCGCTCGCTGACCGCCTTTTATTGTCGCGCCAGGCACTTCACTCGACCCGGCTCTCCGTTGAAGGATGGGATTGGCACAGCAGTCTGCCCCCGGACCTTGCTGAATGGGCATGTTCATGAACCGTCGCCTGCGCCACTCTGGCGCTTGCCGGATGGCTATTCCCTAGCTTCATTTCGTTTGCGATGCGCCCGGTGCTATCCCGCTGTCCAAATTACTCCAATTGCCTGTTAGGCTATCGTGGTGAGGACATTGAAGTTTTGGAGGGCATGTCGCCAGTGTGTCCCGAATGCGGCACGGCGCTCGTGCCAAAGACGAGGCCCAAGACGGCGCTCCTTCCGATGCTCATCAATTGGATCACCATCGCCATGCTGGTTGCTGCGGCTTGGTTCGCCTGGCCGTTCGTCGTGAAGGGATGGAAGAAGATCACGACTCCCCGGACGGAAGAAGCTCCTGCAAAAGCGCAGCGCTAATACCGGCGGACGCTGCGTCAGCGGCTTCATCGGTTGGCGGGAATCAGAGCCGGGCGGCTCTGCCACTCTGGGCGTTACTCCGCCGGAACGCTCGCGGTCGGCGCTGAAATGCCGGCCTTCGCCGAGGCGCTGGCTTGCATCTGGGTAAGCACGCGCATGAGTGCCGAATAAATCTCGGAAGGTCCCAAACCCTTGCTGACATACCCATTCGCGCCAGCTTTGCGCGCCGCCTGCATCGCTTCCTCGTCGTAGCCCAATCCCGTGAACATCACTATCGGGATGGCCGTAAACTTTTCCCGGATCATCGAGATGAGGCTGATCCCGTCGATTTTCGGCATCCCAATATCGAGAATGATTGCATCGCACGCATTCAGGTCGAGCCAGCTCACCACCTTGGAACTATCCGTCAGGGAAGAACAGCTGTGGCCCTTGCTGCGGAGGTAGGTCGTGAGGAATCGATTGAGGAGGCGATTGTCATCTACAACGAGAAAGTTCATGCGAATGGGCTGATTGGGTTATCTCATAAAAAGCACTGCCCGTGCCACCCCTCAATTTCGAGAAGGGGCCTATTTTGGGGAATGTGATATTGATGACTCGAAATCAGAGGTTGGTACGGATGCAATTGGGTCTGAGGGAGGTTATGACGGTCGAAGTTTTTTGAGCTTCACGGAATCCGCGCGTGCGGCGGGGGGCATGCTCGCCGTGGGGCAATCCTTCACTCGCACTAATTGTAATGAAACCTTGTACGCGGTTTCCAACCCCTTATTTTCGGATTCGAAGAGCTTGTACGCGGTTTCCGAGGGCTTGTGCGCGGTTTCAAACGATGCCCTTACCGTTCCAGAGGTGGCGTACCCGATTTCAAAGCGCATGGATTCGATTTCCAATCGCCCCCACGCGATTTCCAACGCTTGGGATCCGATTTCCGAGGGCTTGTGCGCCATTTCAAATCACTATTCTCCGGTTTCAAAGGATTTGGAGGCCGTTTCAAATCTGTTGTACGCGTCTTCGGAGGGGGTTGTACTGGACAAAAAAATGAAACACCCCGGGCACCAGCGGCACCCGGGGTGTTGGAAGTAGGGAGTTGGACTAGTCTTGGAGACTTAGAACGCGACCTTCAGGCCGCCCGTGAAGATCCACTGGTTCTCGTCACCGCCGCCATTCGAGGCTTGGGCTCCGTCGCCGAGGTTCAAGTAGGTGACGTTGCCGCTCACCGACCACTCACCGAGGCACTCAGGCACGAACTTTAGGGCGTAAGTCGCGGTCGCGCCTGCCGAGAAGTAGCCGTAGCCTTCGTCGGCGAAGTAGTAGTCGCTCGAGCCGAAGCCGGCGCGCAGCGGGAAGGCCAGGTTCACCGGACCGAGGTCCACGTTCGGCGTCAGACCGACTTCGTAGTAGACGCCGGTATCGGAGCCGTTGGCCGACTTGCCGTCGAGTTCCCATTCCACGAGGACGTAGGGTTGGAGCGAGAATGCGCCGAGCAGATCCTTGTCGTCATAGCCGAGCTTGAAGGCGAGGGTGTAGGCGTTGCCGAAGTAGTCGCCCGGGCTGCCGTAGTATTTGAAGGCGGCGCCGAGGGTCCACTTCTCAGCCAGCGTGGCGGTGAGGCCGGCGCTGAAGTCGAACTCGTACCAGTTGCTGGTCGTGCTGGCCACGCCACGGTTCGAGTGGAAGGAGTTCCAGATGCCGAGGTCAACGCTCAGCGAGGTGAGGAATCCGCTGCCCGAGTACACCTTGAAGTAGAGGTCGGCGTAGGGCTGAATAATGAAGCCATTGTCTTCCTGGCGGATGCCGTGGAAGAAGTAAGCGTTCGTGATGTCGAAGCCGAGGTCGCCTGTGATGCAGGATTCCTTGGCAACTTCCGTCACGGTCTTGTTCGCGGGTGCCGCGGTCGTGCCGGCGAACGCCTGGCAGCTGAGGACGAAGGCAGCAGCAAGTGCGATGCTTTTGGTCATTGAGTAGGTGTTTGGTGTGGTGTTAAGTGCCGGAGTCGGCACTTGGGCGGGGCGCATAGCAGACCTTCCATGCCAATCGCAAGATTTTTTAGCATTTCCGGTGAATAAGATGTGAATAACTTCCGCTTTCCAGAGGGATCAAGGGGATGGGCCCCAGGGGGTAAGTGAAATCAGCCACGCGGCGGTTTTCCGTGCTGCGGCGGCTCTTTTTGACGCCTGAGGTGCAGCATCAAAAAGCCTACTTCACCTTTCCGGGAGGATGGAGGTTCGAACTCGTGTTCAGTGCGGTCAGTGTGACAAGTGACCCGTGGTTGCAGCCTTCGGCTTGAGAAATCGGAAAGCGACGAGCCGCCTCGGCACTCTCTTCTACTTCCCGAGCCGGTACCAATAAACGCCGTCCTGGATCCTTTCGTAATGCACCCGCCCGCGCGCCGGTGCGAGATCCATCGCGACGGGCGTGACATGGATGCCTTGCTCGTTGGCGGCATCTCCTTCGATGGCCAGGGCCACCCCGTCGCGGTAGAGACCTACGCGAAGCGGTTTGTATTTCTTGAAGCGGGCGGGCCAGACGTTCGGCTTGAGGGGGAAGTATTCGGAAGCCACGCGCTTTTCCTGCACATCTTTATACAACTGGCTGGCCTCAATTCGCAGGGCCTTGGCTTCCTCCGCCGTAATCTGATCGATCGCGTCCTTGCGCGGGTTGGAACACCCGGCAACGACGAGGACGCTAGCGGCGACAAGTATGAAACCTCTCAATGCAGTCTAAATCGTCTCTTCCACCACCGGGTTTCGCAAAATCCCAATTCCCTCAATCTCCACCTCGGCGACGTCGCCGGGTTTAAGCCAGAGTTGGGGCGTGCGCGCCATGCCGACGCCGTGAGGCGTTCCAGTAATGATGACTGTTCCGGGCAACAGGGTCGTGCTCGCGCTGAGGAACTCGATCAGGGTCGCAATATCGAAAATCATGTCGCTGGTGGTCCAATCTTGGAGGGCTTCACCATTTACCTTCGTGGAAATGCGCAGAGCATGCGGATTGGGCAATTCGTCTGGCGTTACAATGACGGGCCCCAACGGGCAGAACGTGTCGAATGTCTTTCCGCGGCACCACTGTCCGCCACCGCCGTCCTTTTGCCAATCGCGGGCGCTCACATCGTTTGCGCAGGTGTAGCCCAGCACATGCTCGAGCGCCTTCTCCTTCGAGACGTTTTTGGCGGCCTTCCCAATCACGACTGCGAGTTCGCATTCGTAATCCACGGAATCACTTCGAAGTTTCCGCGGAAGCAGAATGGGGTCGCCGGGATTTTGCACGGCGCCTGGCGACTTCATGAATAGCACGGGGAACTTAGGGAGGGGCGCCTTCGTTTCTTCCGCGTGTTTGCGGTAATTGAGCCCGATGCAGAAGATCGCCCGCGGTTCCACTGGCGCGAGCAGCTTCCCCTCCACGCGCACACCGCTGTCGGTCATGGTCGTAAACGGTGTTCCTTCGAGGAGAGTGTAAGTGCCGTCCGGATGCAACCGCGCGTAAGTGCTGGTTCCGGCGTCGAGTTGCAAACGAGCGATGCGCATCGCTCGAAGAAATGCGCTCGGACGGCTTGTGGCAAGCATGGCCTCGGCCGGAGCGCATCACGGGCAGAATACAGCCGTTGCCCGTCGGAGAACCGAAGCGCTTTGAAAGTAACTGCCGCGGAGCAGCGACGTTCCGCCTGGGCAAAACCGACCGATTTTTATGAAAACAAAAGGGCTTTCCGGGAAACGCGTGATGGGAATGCTGAAGGACACTTTCGCTGACTGGATGGAAGACAAAGCGCTGCGGCTCAGCGCGGCGGTTGCGTATTACTCGATCTTCTCCATCGCCCCGCTGCTGATCATCGCCGTCGGGGTGGCCGGACTCGCCTTTGGACAGCAGGCGGTGCAGGGACAACTCGACCAGCAGTTGACTGGATATATCGGTCCGAAAGCCGCTCAAGCCGTGCAATCCATGGTGCAAAGCGCTTCCAAGCCGTCGCACGGTTGGATCGCGACCATCCTGGGTTTCGCAACCTTGATTCTCGGCGCGTCGGGCGTGTTCGGGCAGTTGAAAGATGCGCTGAATACGATCTGGGAGGTGCAGGCGAAGCCGGGCGGGGGAGTCAAGGCGTTCGTGCGCGAGCGGTTGCTGAGCTTTGGCATGGTGCTCGTCATTGGCTTCCTCCTGCTCACGTCGCTGCTGCTCAGTACCTTCATCGCGGGCCTGAGTGGCTGGCTCGGGAGCGTGCTGCCAATGCCGGGGTTTGTGTGGCAGATCGCGACGTTCTTTGTTTCCTTCGCCCTCGTGACGACGCTCTTCGCGTTCATTTTCAAAGTGCTGCCGGACGTAAAACTCGCCTGGCGCGATGTGTGGGTCGGCGCGGCCGTCACGGCGCTGCTGTTTGAACTCGGCAAGCTTGGACTGGGTTACTACCTCGGAAAGCAAGGCGCGGAATCCGCGTATGGCGCGGCGACTGCGGTCGTTCTGCTGCTGCTCTGGGTTTACTACACTTCTTGCATCCTGTTTTTCGGCGCGGAGTTTACGCAGGTGTATGCGCGCGAGCGGGGCGTGCTTGTTCCTCCGAAGGAAGGCGCTGAAATCATCACTGCTGAAGGCCGCGCGCAGCAGGGGTTGCCGCCTTCGACGGGTTCCGATGTTGCGTCGCCGACGATCGGACCCGCCTATGCGAAGACTTCTCCGGTACGCCGCCCGCCCGAGCCGAAACGCGAGATGCTCCCGAGGCCTGAAGTGCGCGTGCTCGATGACGTGCCTGCGCCGGAGGAGAAAGAGCAGCCCCTTGGGACACTCCTCGCCGTGACGGGCGCGAGCATGTTGCTGGGGCTCATCTCCCGCGGCCTCGCGCAGAAAACGAAGAAGCCTTCGACGCAACTGAAAGAAGGTCTCTACGGACTTGGCCGCGAAGCGGCAGTCTCACTCGGCGAAGCACTCGGCAAGGCCAAGCAAAAGATTGAGTCGAAGATGAACTGAGAAATCGTCCAAGCCGCCGCAAGCACGCGTGCGAACCGGAGAGGCGGCGTCCCCCGCCTTTCGGCGAAGCCGAACCTTACGTCTGCTCCGGGCGTCCACTGCCCCTTAGCGTTTGAAAATGGGCAGAGCCTTCCCGCCGCTGGGATTTTCCGCTAGGTCTGCGGTCGCCGCTGCATGAGCGAATCAATCGCCCGCAACATTCCGCTTTTCGCCATCGAGGAAGAAGATCCCCGTTACCTCGAGGAGCAGATCATCACTTACATCGGCAACAAGCGCGCGCTGCTTCCCTTCATCGGCCGCGGAATTGAAATCGCTCAAGGGCGGCTTGGTAAGCCGCGCCTTCGCATCCTGGATCTTTTCTCGGGGACCGGCGTGGTTGCGCGGTTCCTCAAGAGGCACGCCGCTCATTTGATCGTCAATGACCTCGAGGGATACAGCCGAGTCGCGAATGAGTGTTACCTCAGTAACGCTTCGGAAGTGGACCAGGCGGAGCTCCAGGCACTTCTCCCGGAAATGGAGCGGACGATCGAAAGACATCCGGAGCCCGGCTTTTTCACGGAGTTGTACGCGCCGAAAGACGAGGGAAATATCACGGCCGAGGACCGCGTGTTTTATACCCGGCGCAACGCGCTCTACCTCGATACAGCGCGCAGGGTCATCGATCAGCTTCCGCGCGCGCAGCGAAAATTCTTCCTCGCTCCGCTGCTCGCCGAAGCGTCCGTGCATACGAACACCTCAGGAGTCTTCAAGGGCTTCTACAAGACCGCGAAGGGTATTGGGCAGTTTGGCGGCGCCGCGCGCAATGCGCTCACTCGCATTCTCGGTGAAATTCACCTGCAGGTTCCAATCTTTTCCCAGTTCGAAGCAGTCTCCGAAATCCACCAGCACGACGCCAATGAACTCGTCGGCGAACTCGACGAAGTGGACGTCGCTTATATCGACCCGCCCTACAACCAGCATCCCTATGGCTCGAATTACTTCATGTTGAATCTGCTCGTAGAATACGAGCGACCATCGGACGTCAGCCGCGTCTCCGGCATTCCCAAAAATTGGAATCGCTCGCGCTACAATCAGCGCGGCGAAGTCGAGCGAGTGCTCCGCGAACTGGTGCAGCGCTGCCCGGCGAAGTTCCTACTCATTTCTTACAATTCCGAGGGATTCATCCCGCCCGAGCGTTTCGCCGAATGCCTCAAACCCGCGGGCAAAGTCACGAAGCTGGAAACCGCCTACAACACGTTCCGCGGAAGCCGAAATCTCCATGCTCGGTCGAAGCACGTCACGGAGTTTCTCTACCTTGTCGAGCGCGCGTAACTGAGCTGGAAAGCCGAAGAAGCGCCCGCGCCGTCAATGTCCTGGGCTGCTCAAACTGCACGCGCTCAAGGGCGACGAGGGCTTCGATTCAGGAGGACGCCATGAAACGAAGACTCACGGAATTGCTCGGGCTGTTGCTCGTCGGCGACGGCATTCTTTCAGCGGTGGA
>CBHXZU010000212.1:0-8883 GCA_966125105.1 uncultured Prosthecobacter sp. | reverse complement strand
ATATTTGCGGGGAGGATCCTCTCCTCGCGTTTCGGTTAACCGTAGCGAAGCGCCTCGATGGGCTCAATACGGCTGGCACTGAGAGCGGGGTAAAGGCCGCTGAAGATGCCGATACAAACGGCGAACCCGAAGGACATCAGGGCTGCCATCCAATCCACGACCGGCGCGCTGCTTCCCTGCGTGGCGGTTTCGATGATTTGCATCAGCCCCAGCGCGGCGCCGATTCCGAGCAATCCGCCGAAAATCGCAATCACGGTGCTCTCGACCACGATCTGCATGAAGATGTGCCTCGATTTCGCGCCAATTGCGCGCCGCACGCCGATCTCACGGATTCGCTCCGTGATGCTCGCCAGCATGATATTCGTAATGCCGATTCCACCGACCACGAGCGCGATGCTCGCGATGAGGTAACCGACCAACCGAGTATTGCGCGTCGTTTGGTCGATCATGTCGGACCACTCCTGGCGGGTATCGAAAGTGAAATCCTCCACCCCTCGGTGGGTTTGCAAGAGGACCTGCCGCACGTGCTCGATCGCCGGCCCGATGTTGTCGGGATCCGCGACTTGGAACGCGAGTTCGTCCAGTTTGTAAACCGGACCCGGATCGTCCACGCCAGTCTTGCTGTCCTTGGCGCCGGCGCTCGTGCTCTTGAATTCGAAGAAGGCCGTCTCGAACGGGATCAGGAAGGTGAGGTTTTTGCGATCGTAAGGTCCCCACCCGCGGCGACCGAAAGCCGGCTTTGGCGGAGGACGGCCTTCGGCGCGGGCGCGCTTCGCGTCCTCGCTTTCGTAGTGCTCGAGGATGCCGATGATTTTGAACGGTCGTTGATTGACGAGAATCGTCTCACCGATCGGCTTGCATTCGGGTTTCTCCGGCCAAAGCTCTTCGATCACTTTGGTGCCAACGACGCAGACGCGCTCCGCGTTATCCCGGTCGAGCTGACAAATGCCGCGGCCGTGCGTGATGTTGTGGCGATTGACGATCAGGTGATCCGGCCAAACACCGCGAATCGCCGTTCGAAACTCCGTTGCGCCGCGCTGCAACGTCACGGGCATTTCGTAAATCGGCGCCACAGCGGAAACGAGGTTTGCCGACTGCTTGATCGCTTCAGCATCGAGCACGGTGCGCCCCGGCGATGTCTCGGCCAGGAGCACCTGCTCTTTCGGCACTTCCTGGCTCACGATGTTCACGCGTTCGACGCCGCCCGTCTGATTCATCATCTCGCGGGAGCTCTTTGCGAGACCCTCGATCAGCGCAAAGGTCGTCAACAAGCTCGCCACGCCGAGGATGACACCCAGCATTGTCAGCACGCTGCGAAACTTGTGGGAAAAGATCTCCCGCAGTCCGATGGCCAGGCTGTTCCAGAGATTCATGGCTGCGCAACGAGCGCGGGTGCCGGACGCAGCCCGCTTTGCATGAACTCCGACGACGGACGAATCTTCCCATCGCGAATGATGATTCGGCGCGGCGCGTTTTCCGCGATCTCGTTATCGTGCGTCACGAGCACGATCGTGCGCCCCTGCTCCGTGAGCTCGCGAAAAAGCGCGAGGATGTTGGCACCGGTCGTTGAATCCAGGTTCCCCGTCGGTTCGTCGGCGAAAATGATCCGGGGATCATTCACGAGGGCCCGCGCAATCGCGACGCGCTGCATCTGCCCACCCGAGAGTTGCAGCGGTGTGTTCTTCATCCGGTTCTGCAATCCAACGCGCTCGATCGCTTCCATGGCGCGCTGGCGCCGGAGCTTCTTGGAGGCGCCGGAGTAAATCATCGGCAGCTCCACATTCTCGAGGACCGTGAGTTTCGCGAGGAGGTTGAAGGCTTGGAAAACGAAACCGATGCGTGAGTTCCGCATCTCGGCGAGCTTCCCGTCGCTCGCCTTGGAGACATCAATGCCATCGATCACCACGCTGCCCGTCGTGGGGATGTCGAGACAGCCGAGCAAATGCATGAGCGTGCTCTTGCCGCTGCCGCTCGGACCAATGATCGCGCAATACTCGCCCTGCTCGATCTTGAGATTCACCCCGTCCAGCGCGCGGATCACCTGCGTGCCGATCGTATACTGTTTGACGACGTTCGTCAGCTCGATCAGCGCCATTTACGACCGGCGTTTCTGCGTGGAGCGCTCGGGTTCAGCCAGCAGGATCTGCTCGCCCTCTTTCACCCCCTGGAGGATCTGCGCGTGCTCGGTGTTCGAGACGCCAATCTTCACGCGGCGCCGCTCGGTTTTGCCACCGTCCTGCACGTAAACCACGCGCGAGTTACCTTCGCCTTTGAAAACCGCCCCCACCGGCACTGCGATCACTCCCTCGGCATTGGCGATCGGCACCGTCATCTGAACGGTCATGCCAGGCCGGAGCCTTTGCGTCGGCTTATCGATGACGGCCTCCACGCTGAACCCCTTCACCGCGTTCTTCACCGTGGCCACTGGGGCGATAAAGCTGATCGTGGCATCGAGCGCCTCGTCCTTGATCGACTCAGCACTGAGCGTGACCTCCTGCTTCAAGATCAGCTTCGCGACATCCACCTGGTTCACATGCGCCTGCACGATCAGCTTCGAGAGATTTGCGATCGTCATCAGCGTCGTGCCGCTGTTCACGCTTGCCGCGGAAATTACGACCTGCCCCTCCACGACCGGAACGGTAAGCACCGTGCCATCGCCCGGCGCGATCACCTTCGTCTTGGAAAGCTTGTCCTCCACCAATTGCAACCGGCGTTGCGCCTTCGCCAGCGCGTTCTGCGCGAGCGCGAGTTCCGAGGACAAATTATCGAAGGTTTCGCGGCTGATTAATTTTTGCTCAAAGAGGTCGGTCGACCGGTCAAAGTTCCTTTGTGTCTTGTCGACTGTGAGCTTCGCGCCCTCGATTTCGGTCAACGCGGTCTCGCGCTCGGTAAGAATGTCGCGGTCATCGATCTCGCACAGCACCATTCCGGCCTTCACGTCTTCACCCGGCAGCACGTGGAGTTTCTTCAAACGGCCACCGACCTCGGGCTTTACGTCCAATTGAGTGGCGGGCTGGACGTCACCGCTAATTTGGATGCTGTATTCAATATCGCGCAGTTCCGCCGGAACGGTCGGACTGGCGGCTGGCGCGGTGACGGACGGCGTCGCAGTCGTGGTAAACCACTGGGGCTTGAACGCGTACAGCCCGCCTGCGCCGGCACCGGCGACGAAGAGCAGTAGCAGAAGTTTCTTCATGAAATTGATCGCTGGGAGGATGTGCAACTCCGCCAATTGAGCGAGGTTGCGGTCTGCCAGCGCTAAAGTAATCCCCAAAGGGGCGGATCATTTAGCATAAAAGCGGCCCAAGTCGCGCGGAAGTTAGAGGCATGGTTCAAAGTGCCCCCGCAGAGCACCTGCCGAGACCCTCCTGGTTGCCGGCTGGAGCTTAATTCTTGCCCCTGCGTTCCATGGGGGTCCTAGACGAACCATGCCGCCAGGTCGGCGGGCTGCAGTTCATCGAGCTGGCGAACCACCCTGTCCGCGTGCCCGGCCAAGGCGTCGGGTGAATGCGTCGTTGCGACAGCGACCCGGCGCATGCCTCCTGCGGCTGCGGCTTCCAAGCCCGCGAAGGCGTCTTCAAACACCACGCACCTGGAGGGCTCGCGGCCGATTTTGGCCGCGGCTTTCAGGAATACCTCGGGGTTCGGTTTGCCGAGGGTCACGTCCTCCGCCGAAACGATGGCATGGAAGAATGGGCCGAGCCCGATGTGGGAAAGGGTCAGATCGATATTCGCCCGGTGTGTCGAACTTCCAATCACGCAGGGCACGCCGGCGCCCCGCAAACGCTCCAGCCACACGCGTGTGCCGGGAAGCGCGGTCACCCCGCACTCGGCGACGACCATTCGGTAAAGCTCTTCTTTGCGCAAGCCGAGCCGCTGGATCTGCGCCTCGTCGGTGGTCCAGCCCAGGATGTTCGGAATGATGTAATCGTTTTTCCGCCCGAACCCCGCTTTGAAATGCCCTTCCGGGAGCACGCGATTTTCCTCCGCCGCCAGTCGATCCCACGAAACCTCGTGGCAGCGCGACGAATCGATGATCACGCCATCCCAGTCGAAAATTGCGCCCCAGGGAGCGGAAAATGAATCGGTCATTGGCGCAGAAAATCGCGCGCCGCGCTCCGCGGCAACCGCAGGCTTCACGGGCGTCCCGCGCAGCCTTGCCACCGCCGGAGGAAGTTCACAGGGTGCGCGCGCTTCCGCATGAACATCTCCATTTTCGGACTCGGCTACGTCGGCACCGTGCTCGCGGCATGTTTTGCCAAGGCGGGACACCGGGTCATCGGCGTCGATCCGGAAATCACGAAGGTCGACCTGATCAACTCCGGAAAAAGCCCCATCGTGGAGGCGGAAGTGGAGGATCTTCTGCGGGAGGCCGTGCAAAGCGGCGCATTGAGAGCGATGCAAGAAGCCGGCGAGGCGGTCGCAGAAACGGAAATCTCGCTCATCTGCGTCGGCACACCCAGCCAGCCCAGCGGCGAACTCGACCTCATTTACGTCCGCCGCGTCTGCGCGCAAATCGGCGAGGCTTTGCGGAATAAAACCTCCCGCCACGTGGTCGTCGCCCGCAGCACGATGTTGCCCGGAACGATCGACAACGTCGTCATTCCCGAGTTGGAGAAGGCCTCCGGCAAACGCGCGGACGCAGACTTCGGCGTGGTGATGAATCCCGAGTTCATGCGCGAGTCCTCCGCCGTGCGGGACTTCTACGCCCCGCCGAAAACCGTCATCGGCACGTCCTCCAAGGACGACGCCAGGCTCGTCGCCTCGCTCTACGGGGGGCTGCCCGGCCCAGTCATCCACACGACCGTGCGCGTGGCTGAAATGGTGAAGTATGCGGATAACATCTGGCACGCGGCCAAGGTCACCTTCGCGAATGAAATTGGCCTCGCGGCAAAAGCCATGGGCGTCGATGGGCACGAAGTGATGCGCATCTTCTGCGAGGACACGAAATTGAACCTTTCCCCGGCCTACCTGAAGCCCGGCTTCGCGTTCGGAGGCTCATGCCTTCCGAAAGATCTGCGCGCCATGACATGGGCGGCGCGATCGCGGGACGTCGAGATCCCCATGCTGAACAGCCTTGCGCTCAGCAACGACTCTCAGGTGCGCAATGCCATCCGCCTCGTGCTGGCCGACGGCCGCAAGAAGATCGCCGTCCTCGGTTTTGCGTTCAAAGGCGGCACCGACGACCTCCGGGAGAGTCCCATGGTGACCGTCATCGAAGCGCTGCTGGGCAAAGGCTGCGACTTGCGCCTTTTCGACCCCTACGTGAACACCGCCCGGCTCGTCGGCGCGAACCGCCGCTTCATCGAGCAGCACATCCCCCATTTGGCAAAGCTCATGGTCGATAGCGCCGCCGCCGCCATCGAAGGCGCGGACCTCGTCATCCTCGGGAATATCAACGATGGATTCCTCTCTGCCCTCACAGGCCTCAGACCCGAACAAAGGGTGCTCGATTTCACGTCTTCCGGGAGAAAATTGGATACTCCGGCGCGCCAGGAGAGAATCTCAAGTTAGACGAGGCCAAAGTCACTCTCTCTGGAGAACATCTGCGTCGCTCCGAAGCACCGCTGCATCTCCCTAAAGCTCGGCCGCGTCTCCCTAAAGCACCGCTGTATCTCTCTAAAGCACCGCTGTATCTCTCTGAAGCTCGGCTGTGTCTCCCTAAAGCACGGCTGCATCTCCCTAAAGCACGGCTGCATCTCCCTAAAGCACGGCTGCGTCTCCCTGAAGCACGGCTGTGTCTCCCTGAAGCACCGCTGCGTCTCCCTGAAGGTCCTCAGCGTGGCATCCGCACGCGGTAGAACCCCTTCGTTTCACCGACCGTCGTTGGCAGCGCGTGCAGTGTCGGTCCGCCTGGAACACTGGTGCGGACACCGAGCACCTGCCAATTCGGCGGGCTCAGCGTGGCCGTGTAGTCGATGAAATAACTCTGCCACGGCACGCCCGCCCAGCGCAGCTGCCGCAAACTGCTTTGCGCCGCCAGCTCAATGCCCAGCGTCTCCGGCGGTGCCGGAGGTCTCGCGCATTTGATCACACGAATCTGCCCATGATCGCTCGCCGTGATCACCAAGTCCCCGTTCGGCGCAACGGTGATCGCGCGGGGCTCGTTCATCTTGTAAAACTCCGGCACCGACGCCGTCCAGTGCAGCCCGTTTCCGGCGTTGTAAACGGGGCTCCCGCTCGTCCAGCAATCGATCATTTTGTGGATGATCCCAAACGAGTCCACGTACCAGATATGCGAGCCTTTCTGCGTGGCGAGAAAGTAGCCGCCGTTGGGCAGGCAAGCCACCCCGCGAACGCGATTCAGTCCCGTTTCGATCGCAGGAAATCCGTCACCCCCGCCGCTGGTTGATCCGTTCCCCGCGATCACCGTCTGCGCCCCGTTTGCATCCAGCCGGAAGACGCGGTTGCCGGAGTCTTCTGTGACGATGACGTTCCCCGCCGCATCCACCGCAATGTTCCCCAATGAGACGAACCCCGTGGAAAAAACCTGGCTGCCCGTCGGAGGCGTCCAACGTTTCAGACACGCCGCGCCGCCGGCATCGGTGCTGGGATAATAGATCACCTGCTCGTCCGGAGAGACCCACAGCGCCCGGCCTCCCAGGCACCCCGCGGGATCATTGATCACCGTGGTCATCTGGCCATCCGTGCCGACGCGACGAATCTTGAAGTTCTCCACCACCCCGGAGCTCCGGCCTTCGATGATGTAGAACGTGCCGTCCGCGAGACAAAATACGCCGTTGGGACTGCGAAGCTGCCGCTCCGTCGCTGGGCCATCGCCATCGTCGCCTGGGATATGGGTGCCCGCCGCGGTGTGGATCGTGCCCTGCGGAGTAACTTTCAGGATCGAATGCGATTCCTTGTCCGCAATGTAGAGGTTCCCCGCCGCGTCCGCGACCGTCATGTGCGGATTCGATAATTCCGCCGCCAGCGCGCTGCCACCCTCGAATCCCGGCTGCCACGCATTGTCATCCTTTGAGAAAGCAGTGCCCGCCACATGCGTCAGGTTTCCATAGGTCGTCTGCAGTTCAGCCCACTCCGAGGCGCTGTCTCCATGCGCGAAAAGCGTGAAGGACACCCAAAAAACGAGCGGGAGCATGGGGCGAAACATCTCCGCGATGCTAATGCCTCAAAAGCCGCGCGCAACGACTTCGTGTGCGCAAATTGGCATGTGCAATTCCATGTGGAAGCGCCTCGCCCGAAAACTCCGGCTCAAGATGCGGAGCGCGGCCCGGTCCTTGGCGCTGGTTGCCTAGGACGCGGGCTTGGAGTCGGGCGTTTCCAGCGGGAGGGTGACCAGGAACGTCGAGCCCTTGCCATGTCCATCGCTGGACGCGGCGAGAGTCCCGCCGTGCGCCTCGACCGTGGCCTTCACGATGGCGAGACCGAGGCCGAGACCGCCGTAAACGCGGTGGATGTTTTCGCTGCCTTGGGAGAAGGCGTCGAAAATGCGGGCCATCTCCTCTTTCGTCATGCCGATGCCGGTGTCCTTCACCTCGATCTGAATGGCGCCGGCTTCGTTGCGGGTGGAGATCGTGATCGTGCCGCCCTCCGGGGTGAACTTTGCCGCGTTCTTGAGCAGGTTCCAAACGGCCTGCTTCAGCCGCACGGGGTCGCCGGACAGTTTGGTTTCCGGCGCGGACAACATGACCGTGAGTCGCTGGGATTTTGCAGCGATATCGTGCTGCACGATTTCGATCGCGGACCGCACGATTTCGTGAACTTCCACGGGCTCGCGGGTGATCTCCAGCTTCCCGCGGGAAATCCGCGTCACGTCGAGGAGGTCGTCGATGAAATGCGCTTCGATCTTCACGTTGCGCTCGATCATCTCGATCGCCTGGCGCGCGGGGGCCGGGAGATCCTTCCGCTTGAGCAAGCCGTGGACAGACATCAGCACGGGCATGAGTGGAGTGCGGAGCTCGTGGGATAAAACGGCGAGGAATTGATCCTTGGCGGCCGCGGCGGCTTCCACCTCGGCGCGGGCGCGCTGGTTATCCTCCAGGGCAGCCATCAGCTCGTGCCGGCTTTGCTCGAGCGCGGTCTTCGCGTTCCGCCGTTCCGTTTCATCGCGGAAGATTTTCACCAGGCCCACGACTTTTCCCTGCGCGTCGTGCATGCTCATCATCGAGCCGCTTCCCCAAAAGCGCGTCCCGTCCTTGCGCACGTGCCAGCGCTCGTCGGCGGCGCGGCCATTCGTCACGGCCTCCTTTTGCTCCAGCTCCGGCGCGCCCGCCGAGCGATCCTCCGGCGTAAAGATCACATCGCCCGACTGGCCCTTCACTTCATTTTCGGTCCATCCGACCAGCCGCTCGGCCCCGACGTTCCAGCTCGTGACACGACGCTGGAGATCCATGGTAAAGATCGCGTAGTCCCGCGCGTTCTCCATGATCAGGCGCAACTGCTCCTGGTAACCCGCGAGCGCGGATTCGGCTTTCCGGCGTTCCGTGAGATCGGCCGTCACGGCGAGCAGTCGCTTTACCTGCAAGCTGTCGGCATCCACCCGCGTGATGGTGCTGTGCGCCCACACGACCGTTCCATCGGGCTTGAGGAAGCGCTTCTCGACTATCTCCGGCTTGCCGGTTTCCACCACGCGTTGGATCGCGGCGGTGCAGAACACGAGATCATCGGGATGGGTAACTTCCATCGCGGTGAGCTGCAGCAGCTCTTCCGGCGCGCGCCCGAGCATCCGGCAGAGGTCGGGGTTCACCTGCTGGAAGCGCCCTTCGAGCGAGAGCTCGGAAAGGCCGATCGAGGCTTGGTTGAAAATCGCGCCCAACCGCGCCTCGGAGAGTTCCATCGCCTGCTCGGCGTTTTTGCGCTCGGTGATGTCGACAAACGTGAGCACCACTCCGCCGATGCGGTCATCGAGCGTGCGATACGGCA
>CBHXZU010000211.1:0-8928 GCA_966125105.1 uncultured Prosthecobacter sp. | reverse complement strand
GATCATCAAATCGCGAATGGCAAACAAGGGGGATGGCAACCAATCCGGCAGCGATCTCATCCGCGTTCTCCTCATCATCTCGCAGATCGGTTCTCTCGAAGCGGAGCTGAAAGGTTTCGACGCCTCCGGGAAACAAAAGGCGCTCGCGATGGGTGTCCAGGACCTCACGGCCAGTCGCGGCGAAGCGGTGCGTCGCGGCATTGGTGAGTTCCTTCGACGCGGTCCGCAATTCCGCCTCAGCCGTCCGAACGAATTCTCGGCGATCGATGATTCGCCGCTCTACGCCCGGGGCGATTCCGCCAAGCCCGGCGAGAAGGTGCCTCGCGCATTCCCCGTCAACTTTACTTACAAGTCGACTCCCGCGATCCCGCGCGCCGAAAGCGGTCGTCGGCAACTTGCGGATTGGATCGTCGACGCCGCGAATCCCCTCGCCTCGCGCGTTTACGTGAACCGTGTGTGGCATTGGATTTATGGACGCGGGCTCGTCGAAAGCGTCGACAACTTCGGCCTGACCGGAAAAACGCCCGACAATGCGGCGCTCCTCGATTACCTGGCGCAGCGCTTCCAAACGCCCGTTACGGCCGGCGGATTCGGCTGGAGCACAAAACGGCTCATTCGCGAAATCCTGCTCAGCAGGACATTCCGGCTCTCTTCCGACTACGATCCGGCAAACTTTGCCAATGATCCGGAAAACGCCTTCCTGTGGCGCGCCAATACGCGCCGCCTCGAAGCGGAGAGCATTCGCGACGCGATGCTTTCCTGCAGTGGGCAACTGCAACTCGAAGCTCCAGTCGGATCGTTCGTCGCTCGCAGTGGTGATGCGACCATCGGCGGCGCGAGGTTCCTGACCGTGAGTGAAGATCAACTGGTGAAGAGCGGAAGCTCCTTCGAATACCGGAGCGTTTACCTTCCCGCTGCGCGCGACGTCGCGCCGGATGCACTCGCCGTGTTCGACTTCGTTGATGGCAATCTCCCTCGCGGCGCCCGGGAAACGACCAACGTGCCTTCTCAAGCGCTTTACCTGCTCAACAGCGACCTGGTCACTGCCGCGGCGCAAAAGCTCGCAGATCGAATCACGACGACATTCCCTGCGCCGCCTACCGCCGGCGTTGCAGCGAACCTCGATCAGCGCATCGGACATGCATACTGGCTCGTCCTCGGTCGCGCTCCCACAGCGACGGAGAAATCCGCCACATGGAGCTTCCTCCAGAAGTTTCCCTCGAATTGGAGCAAAGGGGACACGTCACCCTCTCAGGCAAAGGACGCCGACGACATCCGCGCCGCGTGGACCAGCTTCTCCCGCGCGCTGTTTGCGACGGCCGAGTTTCGGTTGCTGCACTGATCGAGCCACCGAGGCTCGTTTTTGTTTCGACTCGCTTGAATGCGGCAGCGATATCGGCGTCGAACTTTTGCATGAAATTGCTCCTTCGCTCCCTTCTCCTTGCAGTTCTTGCCACCACCTCCCTGAAAGCGGTTCCGCCGGAACTCGCAACCTCAACGGAAGGGTCCGGCACCGTCTCGATCGGCAACACCGGCGATCGCGTTTCCAAGGCAAACATCATCCTGAAGCGCAACGGGACGTTCTCCATTGGCTTCGTCGGCGGAAGTGACACGCGTTTCTCTGGAACATGGGAACCAACCGGCCGCGACACGGTAGCTCTGAACCTCACGAGCGCAGACGGACGTGATGCTCGCGGCTCCGGATCCATCGACTTCCGCAGTGGTCGCGGCGACTACGAGGTCGAGCGCTTCAACCTCTCCGGAGAAAACGAGCGCGGTCGTTCCATCAGCGCGCGTTTCAGCGGACCCCGCTACATCCCGGCCCCGCCGCCGGCGCCACCCCGTGTCGCGCTGGACTCGGAACGCAGCGGTTTCGGCCGGCTCCAGGTCGGCGGACGCGACCATTACCGTATCAACAGCGTGCATATTCAATTGCTCGCGAATGGACGCGCCCACGTGCACACCGAAGGCACGGCCGCCTTGCGCTACGAAGGAACGTGGAGCCCGGCTGGTGAAACCACCTCCAACCTGGATGTTCGCGGAGGACTCGATGGCGAGCGGCTCGTCGGGATCGTTCGCCATCGCGGCGGACGGTTCTGGCAATTGAATCTCTCGGGCACTCGCGCCGGACGCTATCATACGCTGGAGTTCGAGCCCGGCCGGTAATCTCGCTCAAAGCCCGTGGATCAGGCTCGAGCGGCACTCTTCGACTCCGACTTTCTCGCGAAACTCGAGCAACTCCACCTGCTCGCGAAACGCCTGTTCCGCGGCGAGCAGCGGGCGGAGCGACGCAGCCGGCAAACGGGCGCAAGCCTGGAGTTTGCCGATTACCGCGAGTATGTGCCGGGCGATGAGCTTCGCAGCATCGACTGGCCCGCATACGGCCGGCTCGAGCGCCTTTTCGTAAAGCTCTACGAGCAGGAGCAGGATCTGCCGGTCAGTTTCCTGATCGATGCGAGTGAATCGATGCGGTGGCGCCCATCGGACAAGGCAGCTGGATGGAGCAAGCTGGAACAAGCCCGCCGACTTGCTGCGGCGCTCGCTTACATCGCGCTCGCAAACCTGGACGCGGTCAATGTCTTCTACTTCTCCGGCGACGTGCAGACAGAACTGCGCGTGCTGCGCGGCAAAGGACAGTTCCACCGAGTGCTCGAGTTCCTTCGCGAAGAGCCGCCAATGCCTCAGCCGACGAATCTCAACGCGTCGATCCGCACTTTCACGCAGCAAGTAAAACGTCGCGGCTTGGTCTTCGTCTTGAGCGACTTCTTCGATCCAAGTGGATACGAAGAAGGCATAAATCTCCTTCGGCACGCGCAATTCCAGGCCCACGCCTTGCAGATCCTCGATGCGGCAGAGCTTTTTCCGAGCGAAACCGGAGACTTGCGACTCCATGAAGCCGAGAGCGGCACCTTGCTCGATGTCACTGCGAATGAAGATCTGCTGCAGCGCTACCGGCGCGAGATCACGCAATTCAATGACGCGCTGGAAAAGTTCTGCCGTCAACGGGGCTTGGCACATGCCCAGGTGATGTCCAATGCGCCTTTCCAGGACGTCGTGCTGCGCGCTTTGCGTGACGGGACGATGCTGCGATGAAAGCTCCCGCCTAATTCGATGACTTTCCTCCAGCCATGGGCAGCGTGGTTTCTCGCCGGGATCCCGGTGATCGTGCTGCTTTACATGCTGCGGCTGAAACGGCGGGAGATCACGGTTAGCACGCATCTTTTCTGGCAACGCGTCCTGCAAGAGAGCAGTCGGCGAGCATTCTTCCATCGGCTGCGTCACCTGCTGTCACTGTTGCTGCACATCCTCATTTTCCTGCTCATCGCCGCGGCCCTCGCGCGCCCGCTTTGGAAACCGGCAGCGGAAGTCGCAAGCAATACGGTGATCGTGCTGGATACCCGCGCGCGCATGCAGGCGGTCGAACCCGACGGACAGACCCGTTTCGCCAAAGCCGCGTCCGCGGCGCGCGAGTATTTTCGCAATGCAAATACTCGCGCCAACATCTGCCTGATCACGACCGATCATTCGGCGCGCATTGCCGTTCCATTTACCGACGACGAAAAGACGTTGCGCGACAGCTTGGAGAGAGTTTCCGCGACAGACGCGTCGGGGAAACTCGAAGATGGCATCGAGTTGGCAAAAGCCGTGCTCGCCGGGCGTCCGGGGCATGGGCGGGTCGTCGTATTCACCGACCGAGCGGCCGCAGCAGCACAAAAGCCAAATGGACCTGACGTCGCCGTTCGCGCGTTTGGCTCGTCACGTGACAACTCGGCTATCAGCCAGTTTGCCATCCGCCCACTTCCGGCGAACCGCGAGACAGCAGAGGTTCTCATCGAAGCGCGGAACTTCGGACAGGCAACCGTTCGATCCGAAATCGAGATCGCGCTCGATGGCAGGCCATTTGACGTGCGCCCGATCGAACTCGCGCCGGGACAGGCATGGAACGAAACATTCACGAGCGTGCCCCGGCCGATGCGCGGCTCACGGGGATGGCTAACCGCGAAGCTCAAGGCGGTAGATTCCCTGCACTCTGACAACATTGCATACGCTTCGCACCCGGCCCGGTCCCCGCGGCGCGTGCTCCTCGTCTCCGCTGGCAACCCGTTCCTCGAGAAACTGCTCGCGGTAGATCCGGCGACTAAGTTTCAGCTGATCCAGCCTCACGCGTGGCAACCCGCGCTGGCAGAGAAGTTCGAAGTCGTGGTTTTCGATCGCGCGATTCCCGCCGGTTACTCATGGCAGAGCGCGCCCGGCAACTTTTTCTTCATCGGCGCGAATCCATTTGGAGCTCCCGCGGCGCCATTGGAGCGACCGCTCGTCACGGAAATTTCTGCCGACGATCCACTGACGCGGAACGTTGCCTTGCGAAACGTCGCGATCGAGCAAGCGCAGCCCATTATACCGCCAAGTCCTACGCCCGGCTGGAGTTTCCGCGCGCCAATCAAGAGCTTTGAACATTCTCTCCTCGTCGCTGGCAACGATGCCACGCGCAGAATCGCCGTGCTGGGTTTCGATCTTTTGCAAAGCGATCTGCCACTGCGCGTCGCATTCCCGCTGATGATCAGCAACACGCTGCAGTGGCTCGATCAGCGTGAAGTGGATATCCCCCTCGCGCTGAAAACCGGTGAGGCACTGCCCCTCAAAGCCGGACAGAAGATCGCGCCGCTCCCGCTGACCGCACCGCCAAAAACTGCGCCCCAGCTGGTCTCAGCACCCTTGCTGCAACCGCTGCACAACGGATTCTATCTTCTCGCCGATGGCGACGAGCAGCGCTGGGTGGCGGCGAACACCTTCAACGTCGAAGAATCCAATCTGCAACAACCCGCCGCAGCCCAACCCGTCGAACAATCCGGCAATTTGCCCGCAATCGGCGTTGGTCCCTGGCCACTCTGGACGTGGCTCACCCTTGCCGCTCTCGCGCTCTTCACGGGCGAATGGTGGCTCTTTCACCGGAGGAAGACGGAGTGAGGCTGGAGTTCGCGCAACCTTGGTTCTTCCTGGCGCTTGCGGCCCTGCCCCTGCTCGTGCTTGGACAGCGCCGGTCGCTCGCGGCATTCACCCCGGCGCAGCGGCGCGCCACCGTCCTGCTGCGAAGCTTCATCCTCGCTTGCCTGGTGCTTTCTCTCACAGGACTTCGGCTCTTTTTGCCGTCGTCGGAAGTCGCTGTTGTTTTTGCCGTGGACGACTCGGCGAGCATCGCTCCGGAATCCCGCAAAGCAGCGGAGAAGTTCGTAACGGAGGCACTGGCGAAGAATCCCCGCGCAGTGAGTTCAGGAGTCATCGGCTTCGCCGGAGAATCACGCGTGTGGACGCCCATTGCACCAGGCGCCACAGCGAGCGAATGGCCGCGCATCGAGTCTGCCAAAGCGACCGACATCGCGGGAGCACTGCAATTCGGCAGCGCCCTCTTCCCGGCCGGTCATGCACGGCGCATGGTTTTGCTGAGCGACGGAAACGAGACGAAGGGAAGCGCAGTGCAAACGGCAGCGCAATTGCACGCGGCGGGCGTGGAAGTGTGGACGGTACCGCTGCGCAATACCCAGCAACCGGAAGTGTTGGTCGACCGCGTGGATGTGCCATCGCGCCTTCGCGAGGGCGAGCCATTCGACCTCCTCGCAAACCTTCGCAGTAACGTCGCAACCAAAGCGACCGCGCGCGTCTATCAAAGCCAGTTTCTCGTCGCGGAGCGTCAGCTTGATCTCAAGCCGGGCGACAACGAACTGCGCGTGCCGTCGCTCAAACCCGAGGGAAGTTTTGTTCCGTTCGACGTGGAAGTGATCCCGGCACAGGATACTTCGCTCGAAAATAACCGCGCTTCCGCGGTGGCGAGCATGCGCGGGCAGCCGCGAGTGCTGCTCGTGGACGGCGACTTGGAGAAAGCGCGCCCACTCGCGGAAGCATTGCGTGGTGAGCGCATGACCGTAGACTTGCGCGGGCCAAATGGCGCGCCGCGAAACCTCGCCGACCTGCAGCAGTTCGATCTTTTCATCTTGAGCGACCTTTCCGCGCTGACCCTCGGGCGCGAGCCGATGGAACTCTACCGGCGCTGGGTGCAGGACTTCGGCGGCGGCTTCCTGCTCCTCGGAGGCGAGAATAGTTTCGGTGTGGGCGGATATTTTCGAACGCCAGTCGAGCAAATGCTTCCCGTGCGCATGGAACACAACGATCGGCAGGAGTTGCCGACCGTCGCCCTGCTCGTCGTGCTTGATCGCTCCGGCTCGATGACCGCGCTCGTCGCAGGCCAGGCGAAGATGGCCCTGGCAAATCAAGGCGCAGCGCTCGCGCTGGGTGTCCTCAGCGCGCGTGATTACTTCGGCGTGCTGGCGGTGGATACGCGCGCCCACGTGATCGCTCCGTTAGCGCGGCAAACTTCGAAGGAGCCGGTCATTCAGAAGATCCTCGCCATCACTGCGGGTGGCGGCGGCATCTACATCTACACCTCGCTCGCCGAATCCTTCCAGGCACTGCGCGACATTAATGCGCGGATCAAACACGTGATCCTTTTCTCCGACGCGGCGGATGCGGAAGAAAAGAGCGCGGGTGAACAAGCAGACGGCACCGTGGGCAGCGGCAATGCCCTGGACCTGGCGGCAGCGATGGCTGCGGCGAAGATCTCTATTTCCGTGGTCGCGCTGGGCAGCGAGCAGGACAAAGACGCCAGTTTCCTCCGACAGATCGCCGAGCGCGGACAGGGGCGCTTCTACCTCACGAGCGACGCAACCACGCTGCCGCAGATCTTTTCGACCGAGACCATGAAAGTCGCCCAGTCGTCGCTCGTGGAAGAACCCACGCAGGCGATCGCGCCCAAACCCGCGCCGTTGCTTGCTGGCATCGACTGGGCGCAGAGTCCCCTGCTCCTTGGCTACAATGCGACGAAGCCCAAACCGGGCGCGGACGTGTTGCTGGCGACCGAACGCGGCGAGCCGCTGCTCGCAATGTGGCGCTATGGTCTCGGACAAACGGCTGCATTCACCAGCGACGCGAAAGCGCGCTGGGCGAGCGAGTGGCTGACCTGGCCGGGCTACTCGAAGTTTTGGGCGCAAGTAGCGCGTGGACTCCTGCGCAAGAGCGGAAGTGCCGCATTTGAAGTCGCGCGGCGTGAAACCGATGATGCGCTGGAACTGCGGATCGAAGCGACGACTCCCGAGGGTGCGTTTCGCAATCGCCTGCCGATCACCGTGACTTCCCGCGGCGTGAATGAAGCGCCTGATTCCGTCCAGCGCACCGCCGCCGCGCAAGATGCGCCCGGAAGTTATGCAGCAAAGGTGCCTCTCGCTCCGGAGGGAACTACGGTAATCAGTATTTCCTCGCCAGACCTGCCCGACGGCGGCACCGCCCTCGCGCACACCCGCAGCTACCCGCGCGAGTTCCTGACGAGTGACACCAACGAGGCGTTGCTCCGCGCGATTGCGGCTGCGGGCGGTGGAAAATACGACGCGCCCGCGCAGACGGTCTTCGAGCGCGGGTCTGAAGCGGGCACGCGTCGCTCGGATTTCGGGAACTGGTTCCTGATCGCCGCCCTGATCTTGATGCCCGTGGACATTTTCCTCCGCAGAAGGACGTGGGCGAGCTGAACCGGGTCCATCGGCTTGATCGATGGGAGCCGATCTCGGCGGATTCCGGATGCGCCCAAGTTGAGACGCGACTCGCGTCACCGGAACCGGCGCGCCCCACGCTTTCTTCTGAAGAGTGCCTGCAATTTTCCCGTCCGATCGCACGATACCTTATCGCAGGCCTGCAAGATTCAAATGCGCGCGAACAATTTTCCGCTGGTGCGCCACATTTTCCTGCCGGTGCAATGCTCGATTCTCTTGGTGCGCTACTTCTTCCGCGACACGTGCTACTTTTTCTTCTTCGCGCGCTACCTTTTCTTCCTCACGCGCGACTCTTTCCGCTCCATAGCGCACATTTTCCTCTCGACGGCATACATATTCCGGGTGCCCTTCTACTTTTTCTTCGCGGCGGGCGACACTTTCCTCTGGGCGACTTGCATTTTTCGGGAGCCGCGCAGCTCAATCTTGCTGGCCGACGAGGCGCAGCCGCCGCCGCAGTGCGCGCGCGTGATTACGGTGCGATGCCGCCGCAGTGGCTCACTTTGAACGAAACTTGGTTTCGGCCGTTGAGCGTCGAGATGCGTTCGGCGCCAATCTTGATCTTTGAACCAGTGCCCGCGTGCTGTCCTGCGGAGATCACACACGCGCAACCGAGATCGACCTCGATGTCGACGAACGCGCTGGTGCGATCGTTGAGGTGATCGCCGAAAGTCCCGTTCAGCATTTCCTCGAGCAACGCTTCGGCAAACTTGTAGGCGACGGTCTTCACGTTGATTCGCGACCAGTCGATGCCGGTGTTCGTCTTCGGCGCGCCCTTGGCATCCAGTCCTGCAGTGTTTTTTAGCTTCACGTATTTGCGAGCGACGGCTTCCGCGCGACCCGCAAGGTCGGCCGGGGCATAGTTGCTCAAGTTTCGCTCCGCGAGTCCCTCGGCCGCGGAATGCTTCATATGCTTCTCGTGAAAGAAGTTTCCGCTCTGGAGGTTGAAGGTCTCCATATACACGAGGTAGCTCGTCGGTTTCCCGAAGTCGCTGGAGACCACCCACGCTTGATACCAATCGCAATCTTTAATCGTGACGTTCATAACTAGATCTGGATGTCCGCGGCGGACCTTCGCGGATTCATAATGGGGGTCGAGGCACCCTTACGTCCCTGAACGGCCGAATGGTGGGAAGACGCAATTGGACCAGCAAGCGAAAAGCACGCATCGGCGATGCTCGGAACAATACAGAAGCGAGCACGGTCGTATGTGTGCATCGCGTTCTTCGCCAAATCGATTATCACACAGAACGAAAGCCAACATTTCATTCATGCGGGAAAAGCCTGTCATCTGATGGAGCTTCGAGCGGCGCGAAAAGCCAGTCATCCTGATGGA
>CBHXZU010000210.1:0-8959 GCA_966125105.1 uncultured Prosthecobacter sp. | reverse complement strand
TGCAGCTAAGATCAAAGTCGCGACCGCAAGACTCAGCAAGGCGGCCCCATCAAAGCGACGCGACTGTTGGCGAATGGGGAAGCGCTCCGACCAGCCGCAGAGCCACGCCAGGCGAGAGCGGAATTTGGGAATTGGCGAATGTAGCGCGAGAGCCGCGGAGGCGGCCACCGGCACACAGAGGAAACACAACAAAAGCAGGCGTGCCCATGGCGGGGCGATGACGAAACGTGGGAAAGAAAGGCACATTCCCGAAATCACCATTCCCGCTCGTGCTCCAAAGCTATGTCCGGAAAGGGCAACTACCAGAATGATTTCGAAGAGCCAGGCAGCGACCGCGACTTCGACCGGCACGACGCGCTGGGAGGGGATCAGCATCCCTGCGGCCATCCCGGCGCTCACCCATGTCAGTGCTCGGATGAAGGTGGAGATAGGTGACGGAGTTTTGGCAGATTTATGCACGAAGTCGCGAGGGTATTCCGCTGCCGGAATACTTGGTCAAAAAGGCCGCGGTTGTGGATCTTTGCCGCGCGATCCGACGCTTCAAGGGCAGGGGTAGGTGGCTAGGTAAATGATGCCGAGATGTGGGCATACTTTGGGGGGGTGTCAGGCTTGACTTGTGGCAAGCTCGCAGCAGCATCCGCAGTATGACCCGTGTTCTCCTCCTAGTTATTGCGCTGTTGGCGATCGCGAATGCAGCAGACCAAACCGCCACAGTAGAAATTCAGCGGCTCAGAGGAGTGCACGAGCAATCACTGGGAAAGCTCCGAGCAGATCTTTCGAAGCAGGTCGGGCCGGTTCGAGCTACCTATCGCGGTCGGCTGATGGACCTGCTCAAACAATTGGCTAATCAAGGCGACGATAATGCGAGCCAGGCTGTGCTGGCCGAGATCACCCGGATCGAAGGTGGAATCGAGCCGAGTCCGGAGCAACGCCGCAAGATGACCGGCCTGTTGCTCGCATCACGTGTGCTCTACGAAAAATCCTGCGGGCCGACCCTTGCGGCGGCGACCAAGGCGGAAGCGGAGGTGAAAGCTGCATGGCTTCGGGGCTTGGCGGAGCTGGAAACAAAATACGGTCGCTCCCTGGATTTCAACAAAATCGCCGCTGTGAAAGCCGAGCGCGAGAGACTGGCGCAACTGGATGCTGCGCCGGTTCCGGTCGTAGCCGCAGTGCCGCCACCACCAGCTCAAGCACCTCCACCGGAAGCCAAGCCGGCCGCTCTCGTGTTGACTCCAGTGGACAACACATTCGTCGACCAATTGACGGCGTTGGCTGGTGGCCTTCAAGGTTCACCCATTCGTTTGCAGGGACAGGATGTGTTGACGACGCAACGGACGTTCAAGCCGCCCGTGGATATCTCGATCGAGGCTCTGACGGATTCCACGAATCTGCGAATTGGGTATGCGGCTGACCAGGTGATCTTCAACTGGGAGATGAACAAAAAGCAGCTGCGCGTGGATGGAGGGCCTGCGAATGGGAAACATAAGAACAAAGCGGGCTCCATACCCACGAATCAGTTCGTGAACATCCGTTGGATCGTCACGCCCGTTCGCCAGGCCATCTATCTCGATGGCGAACTGCGATTCGAACACGAGGGGGATTACTCGAAGATCGACAAACCGATCAGGATTTTTCCAAAACTCGGATCGGAGCTTCTCGTTCGCGCGCTCAAAGTCAAACACCTGCCCCCTGGCACCGAGTGAACCGTTGCGGCAGAGCTCGGCCACCCCGGCTCTTGCGCGGGGAACATGACTACTCATGGTTAAGCCGCAGCGCTTTGGTGCACAGATTTTTTCTGGGTGCACTCCCGGCGACGAGATTACTTTGGGTGGAGTGAGGTCCTTCGGTCGCCTAGGCAGGCGGACGAAATTCTACCGGGGCGCTGGCGGGGGGGGAATAGACGTGCAACCCGGGCAGCTGTGGACTGTGCGCCGGAGTAGTCAATTCCGAGATATCGAGTGAAAAGAGGCAAGAGCGAAGATAGAAACGTTCAGCGGCTAACGTCCAAGGTCCATCAAATCCCAATCGACTCCGACGCCTTCGCATCTGACGCCGCGACGGAGATCGCTCAATTCACTTCATATTCCACGTCGACGACCACCCGAACAAGCTTGCGCTCGGGAGTGGCGGCGTCGCGGTTTTCCACCTGGAACCAGCCTTGTGTCGCGCTCTTGAGCTTGCCGAGGCTGGTTTGGGAATCGCGGGCGAATTGTTCCCCGGCGATGCGAGCGTTTTTCGTCGCTTCCTGGATCATGCCGGGTTTGATCTCGTTGAGTTGATTGTAAATGTAATCGGGTTGCGCGCGGCCCGCGAGCAACACGCCACTAGCCATGAGCTGCGATACGGTGGCTAGGGCGGGTTTGATCGCGTCGACCTTGCTGGTGCGCAGCAATACGGAGCGGTAAGCCCGGTAACGTTCCGCGGGAGGCGGAGCATCCTTTTCACGCGGCTCGGTGGACAGATCGCGCACGGACGGCGGTTGCAGCGACATGTCTTTTTCGTCGAACCCTGCAGCTTTGAGGAAAGCGAGCACGGTTTTGGTGCTGTTCGCGAGCTGCTGGTCGATCGCGGGCAGTTCGTTGCCGGTTGCGGAGTAGCCGACCTCCCAAATCGCAATGCTGGAGGGCACTTCTTTTTCGGATAGGCCTTTCACGGAAATAATCCGGGCGCCGCGGGTGCGTTCAGCGAGGCCATCGCCCACGAAATATCCGGCGGCGCCTAGGCCGAGGGCGATGAGAACGGAGGAAAGAAATAGGGAAAGCCGAGACATGGGGGCAATACGCGGCGGGCTGAACGATCTTTCGGAAGTTTGAAGTGATTTCCAAAAATGTAGCTGCCGAAGCCAATTCCCGTTTTCCGTCCGGCGGATGCGTCTCCCCCTGCAACGTTTGCGCGCTTTGCGCGGTGGTTTCAAAAAAGGCCCCGGCTTCGGAGATCGCTTCGAGCTGTCCTAAATCTGCCCAAGACTTGGCGGATCGGACTTGGATTGGGCTGGAGATCGTCGGCTGATCGCTGGAGGCGCCTTGCGGATCGTCGGAGGCGACCGACGGTTCGCTGGAGACGGGACGCGGATCGCTGGAGATCAATCGCGGATGCCTGGAGGTCTCGCGAAGATGCGAAAACGCTGCCCCTCGGATTGCTGGAGTTTCGCCTCACGCGGCTGGAGGCGAGCCTCCGATCGTTGGAGGTCAGGCGCGGGACGTTGGGGGTGACCCTCGGGTGGCTGGAGGTCGGTGTCGTAGCGCTGGAGATTTGTCGCGGACAACCGGAATCTGACTGGGCACCGCTGGGGGAGCGACTGGGGTCCAATGGCAAGAGCCGCGTGCAGAATGGGTCCGCAAATGCGGCTGATGCTGCATACCGCAGTATCAACGATGGTCACCGAATGCGGCAGTATTTACGGGGAAAACGGAGAATATTGGGCGGTCGCTTGGGAGACTCGAATCCGGAGACAATGGCGCCGAGACGTGAGCGGCGTTGGCCGGACGTGATGGACTCTGGATGGGATCAGGCGAGGGCAATCACGGACTCCGGCGAGAGCGGCTTGGCACGGGGAGAGACGGGTTCTCGGAAAGGCGAAGACATGGAGGAACTTCGACCCAATTCGACACCCTGGCGGGACAGAAAGCCGACTTACTGCGCGTCGCTGAGACGATAGCCGAAGCCGCGAACGGTCTGCAGCTGTTCGGCGGCCGAACCCAGCTTCTCGCGCAGCCGGCGCAGATGGGTGTCGACCGTCCGGATTTCGATTTCGGTCTCAGCACCCCAAACGGCGTCGAGGAGCTCTTCGCGCGAAAAGACGCGTCCGGGTTGGCGGCAGAGCGCGTTGAGGAGCTTGTACTCCACGGCGGTCGCATCGACCCGGCGACCTTTGACGCGGACTTCATGGGCGTCGCGATCGATGGTGATTTGGCCGACCGTGGCGCGCGGTGCGGCGGGGGCGGAGACGGTGCGTCGGGAGAGGATCGATTTCACCCGCAGGGTGAGCTCGCGCGGACTGAAGGGTTTCGTAACGTAGTCGTCGGCGCCGAGCTCGAGACTGACGATGCGGTCGACCTCATCCTTGCATGCCGTGAGCATGATGACGGCAATGGGGGAGGTGCGAGGATCAGCCTTCAAGGCCCGAAGGACTTCCGTCCCCGAAAGCTTTGGCATCATGAGATCGAGCACGATCACTGCCGGGAAGGTGCGGCGAGCCTTTTCAAGGGCCTCCTGCCCGTCGCTGGCCTTGGCGACCTGGAAGCCGGCGGCCGAGAGATTCTGCCCGACCATCTGCAAGACGTCTGGTTCGTCGTCGGCGATCAATATTTGAAATGGTCCAGTCATGGAATTGTCACCGCGGGGCGGTCGAATTGGCAGCGGTGCGTGCCGAAGCTAAGGCGAATGTGACGGGATCCGGGGAATTCCTGCACGCTGAGGCATACGTCACCGGCGCGGCCGCCTTTGCCGGTGCATCCTGCCGCTGTGTTGGATTGCACCCGCCTTTGAGAGCAAATCATTCGGCGTTGATGAGTGCGGGCGGCGAGTTACAGGCGTGTGGCGGAACCGTGAAAACGAGGCACCGACTCTGTTACACGGGTTCACGTTGGCGGCTTCGAGTATCGCGTCTGGGGATTGGAAAGGCGTGGCGTGCGCGGAGGAATAAGTGCGAACGGGCAATGTGTAAGCCAGCGACTCCCGCTGAATCACTCTACCTTTGCGTGCCTAACTTTCGATAGGTGAGGCATATCTCCCGAAGTTCCGGCGTATATTCAGACCCTGGCGGCGAAGCGGGTGTGATGCGAACCGTGATATCCGCGTGGGAACTCGCGCGAGGCGAATGGGGATCCGTCCCGCCGATTGACGTGGACGGAGCAGGGCCAGCCGCAGTTTGCTCGGACAATGTTGACGACAATTCAGTCACACTTATGACAACCAGCGGTTTGCCTTGCTGCGATATCAGGGCACATGAGTGAGCTTCAGCCTGCCGCTGCTGCGCCTGCCCTTCGCGTTTTTGTAGTGGAGAATCATCCTGACACCCTGCGAGCGCTGGGTGATTACCTCGAGGGGCTTGGTCACCGGGTGACTTCTGCCTGCAGTCAGACAGAGGCCTTGGAACGGCTGCCTGCGACGCCGTGCGATCTATTCATTTCCGACATTGGGCTGCCGGATGGGAACGGTTGGGAACTCCTTGAACGCGCGGACCTTCCGGCTTCGGTTTATTGCGTTGCGATGAGCGGATTTGGCGCAAACGCCGATCGCGCGCGAAGCCGGGCATCGGGTTTCCGGCGACATCTTCTCAAGCCATTCGACCCGGAGGAACTCGACGCCATCCTCGACGAGGCGGCCTCGCAGCGGTTTGCCTCCCGCTAGTGTGAAAAGCCGCACTTTCAACGTCTCGACTTTTGGTTGCTCTTCGAGTGTCTTGTCAGGTGTGCAGTCGCGCGAAATGATGTTGAAAAGCCTCAAGATGCTCTGTCCTGAGAGCAAGGATCTCGCGCTCAACCGCGCCATTCTCGAAGCGATCGAAGAAGAGCAGTTGAGCATTGCGCAGGATTTGCACGACAGCGTTTGTCAAAGCTTGAGCGGATTGCGTCTCTCCGCAGCGGCGTTGCGCCGGAAGATGGGAGAGATGGATGGTAAACCGATCGCGGAATTCTCGCATCTCGAAGGCGTGGCGGCACGAGTAATCGGCGAACTGCATGAGTTGGTGAGCGGATTGCAGCCGGTCGAGATCGCGCCTGCCGAGCTTTCCTTTGCGCTCGAAGACCTCTCTCGTGAATTGAAGCCGCACATCGCTTGTGACTACCGGTGCGTGGGGCGGCCGTCAGTCAGTGACGGGTTCGCCGCCTCTCAAGCGGCGCGCATTGCTCGGTCGGTCGCGAAACTGGTGATTGGGAAGAAGAAGGCGGCGCGGATGACGTTTGAATGGGAGCAGGGGGTGAGTGATTCGACGATCACCATCACCGCGGATCAGCCGGCTTTTGCGGAAATGGATCTGACTTCAACGCAATTGCTGAGCTGGAAGCTGGTCTATCGAAGAGCGGGTGCCATTGGTGCCGCGATTTCGATCGAGCAAGGCGGGACTGCATTCGTGCTAAGACTTCCGCCGCAACCGTAGAGGCGCAGCGTGGCGGCGCCCACGAGCCTTCGCGGCCGCGGAACGCTATCGCGCAAGTTATCGGCCATTCCGCCGTCGGGAGCGCGGTCACAAAGTTCGCCGAAAGCAATTGCCGGCTCAGCAAGCGCGCCTGCGGGAAGGGGCGCGGTCTTCACCCGTGTTGGCGGGAGCGACGGAGCGCAGCTGTTTGCGCTATCCCGAAAGTTCGTTGGGGAATCGCTTTATTTCGCAGCGGCGAGCAGGCGATCGATGCCGTCGATGCAGAGCTGGCTCCACGTCTCGAGGGCGTCCTGGCGCTGCTGGAGTTCGGCGATCGGGACGAAGCCAGCCTCGGTGATCACGCTCTCGCGTTTGCGGGCTTTTTCCTCGGCGAGTTTGAAAATGTGCACGACGCCGAGGTGGACTTTGCCGACCTCGTTTGAGTCGTCGTTGAGCAGGGCGACGATGTGATTCGTGTAAGGAGTTTCGATGAACATTTCCTCCGCCACTTCGCGCTGCACGGCGTTTTGATAAGCGGCCGCGTCAAAGGAAAAGAGACCTTCGTCCGTGTCGTTCATGTGGCCGCCGATGCCGACACTGCCCTTTGCAACGAGGCGTTGTTCGCCGGACTTCTTGCCGCGGACGTAGTGGAAGACTTTGTCGCCGTGGATGAGCAGCACGTAGGGGATGATCTGCTTGAGATCGAGATTCGTTTCCGCGGGCGGGCGGGGCGTGAAGAAATTGTTTTCCCGGGCGAGCAGGACGGGCAGATAGCGGTCCACCTCGAAGCAAAGGCCCTGAAACATGCCGAGGCCCTCCAGCACGGAGCGGCGCACGACCAGGATGTTCTCATCTTTCATGCGTTCGCTTTACCGGGTTGCGGGCGGAGCGGGAGCGTTTTTTAGACAAAAACATCGAACGGCTTCGCTTTCGAGGGTGACAACATGCCTGCGCACCCGTGCAACGCTCTCCTACACCCGATGAGTGGCGGAGCTGGCTCCGTGAAAACGGCCGCCGCTACCTCCTCTACGCCCGCCAGCAAACCCGCGCAGAGGCAGATGCGGAGGATGTGTTGCAAGATGCTCTCGTCGAGGCCTGGCAGCGGGCCAATGGGATGCCGGATGAGGCGCTCGTCTACACCACGATCCGGCGGCGCGCCATCGACCTCGCCCGGAGTTCTGACCGCCGCGCTGCCCGCGAGGAAGACCAGGAACCGGAGACCGCGTGGTTTGGGCCGGACGTGGAAAATCGTGAGACCCAGCGTTTGCTGGAGAAAGCCGTGAACCGACTGCCGCCAAACTACCGCGAAGTGGTGAGCCTCAAAATTTGGGGTGGGCTCACGTTTCAGCAAATCGCCGACGTCACGGGCGTGCCGCTGAACACCGCGGCTTCGCGTTACCGCTACGCCCTCGATGAACTGCGGCAGACTTTGAAAGGAGTGCTCTCGTGAAAGATCCAATCGAAGAAGCATTGGAAAAGATGAAGCCGGCGGAGTTGCCGGATGCCTTGTTGGCGCGGCTGACTGCTGCGCGTCCGCAGCCGAAGCCGGAGAAGGAACGCGGGGGCATTTGGCGTCGATGGCTGCTGCCGTTGGCGACGGCAGGCTGTGCGGCTGCGCTGGCGCTCACGGTGCTTCGGCAATTCGACGATCCGCAAGAGCAGCCCACGACGGTGGCAAAGGCGGAGCCATTGCCCTTTGAGCGAAACGACATCCTGCTCGGAACCCGAGACGTGGGCGTGATGGTGGGGCCGAACCAGCGTCCGTATCGGGTGATGGTTGTGGATTGGCTCGAGCAGGACACCGTGCGCGCCGCGGTCGATGGGCCGGGGATCCGCATGGATACGAAGCGCCGGGACGTCGTGCCCGTGGCGCTGGAGATCTTCTAACCGAACGCAACAACAACCAATGAAAACACCTATTCTCCATTCATCCATCGCGGCGGCCCTGGCCGGCTGCGCGCTGCAAACTGTGTTTGTCTCTTCGGCCATGGCCGCCGATGTGCCCGACGGCGCGCCCGTCGATGGGCCGAGCCGCCAGCAGAAAGAGCAGCTCGAGCGCGTCGAGCCGAAGGTCGAGCGCGCGACGCCGGATTTGAAGTTACAATCCGGCAAACCACAGCAGATCACCAACTCGTCGTCATCGAGTGTGATTACGAATGGCGATGGCACTGCGACGGTAACCATCGAAGTGAACGGCAAGAAGGACACGCGGACTTTTAAACTCGGCGACGAACCATTCACGCTGAAGTTGAAGGATGCGCATGGCGAAGCTGGCGCGACGGTAAGTGGCGGAAAAGAAACGTGGATCGGCATCGGTGTCGGCGGCTCCGTGAGCGACGAGGTGCGCGCGCAGTTGCCGATTCAGCCCGGAGAAGGCGTGACGGTACTGCATGTCGCGCCTGGCAGCCCGGCGGAGAAAGCGGGTTTGGCGCAACACGACATTCTCGTGCGGCTCGATGACCAGGTGCTGGTCGAAGGCGACCAGTTCAAAAAGCTCGTGCGCATGCACAAGCCGGGCGAGTCGGTAAAGATCGGCTATTTCCGCAAGGGCGAACGGAAAGACGTTCAGGTGGCACTGGAGGAGCACGAAGTTGTGTCGGAGCCGCAAGACGTGCTGAAATGGATTGGCGACCCGAGTAAGTGGAAGGATCAATCGCCCGAAAAGTGGCAGGAGCGACTGCACCTTTTGCGGGAGAAATCCGGCGCGGTCCGTGATCGTTTGCGGGAAGTAAAAGAAAAGCTCCCGGGAGTGATTGTGGATAAGCAGGCGTTCGTCGTCGGAGTTGATGGCACCGTGAAGAAGATCGAGGGGGAATTGGCCAATGTAGAAGCTGTCGTGAAGAACCTCCGGGAGCAGTTGGAGAAGGCGAACGTTCCAAA
>CBHXZU010000209.1:0-9038 GCA_966125105.1 uncultured Prosthecobacter sp. | reverse complement strand
AATGTTGGTCTTTCAGAAGACCTACGAACCGTTGGGGAATGGTTCACCCCCGCAGTTTTTCATCGGCCACGAAAGCGGCGCGCCCGAAGCCGCGTTCCTCGGGGATCCACGCGCGCGGCTCAAAACCTTGCTTCCCGAAGGCGTCGACTGGGACCTTGCGGTGAACATCTTCACCTACGATCCCGGTGCCACACTGCCGTTCGTGGAGACCCACGTGATGGAGCACGGGATGTTCTTTCTGAAAGGCTCGGGGGTCTATCGCCTCGACGAAGACTGGCATCCCGTCACGGCAGGCGATGCCTTATGGATCGCGCCATACTGCCCGCAATGGTTCATCGCCGCCGGCCCCGAACCCGCCCGCTACATCTACTACAAAGACGTGAACCGCGCGCCACAATGAGCGAACCCATCCTGTCCGCCAGCCAACTCGAAACCACGATCGCGAAGCTCAGCGCGGCGAATCGCCAGTTTCTCGACCGTTACCCCGGAGAATCCAGTCGCCGCCAACCGGTGCACGTCGTGTACGGCGGCGCGCACTTGTTCAAATCGGATTCCGCGCAGAAGCTCGGAGCCGTTGCACTGCAGACCTTGGAGGAATATGCGCGGGATGCCAACACGCTCGCGCATGCGCTGAAGGCAGAATGGACGCCCGAGTTTTCGGCGAGCGTTTACGATCGCGTGAAGCGCAAACTTGAGCGCGAACCGGTCGAAGATTTCCGGCTCGATTTCGAAGACGGCTACGGAAACCGTCCGGACGCGGAGGAAGATGGTCATGCCATATCCGCATCGGGCGAAGTCGCGGCCGGGATGGCCGCGGGAACGCTGCCCCCGTTCTGCGGCATTCGCATCAAGCCGATGAATGAAGATCTGCGGGCGCGAAGCATGCGCACACTGGATCTCTTCGTTTCCAATCTCGTGGCCCAAACAGACGGAAAGCTGCCGCAGAACTTCGTCATCACGGTCCCGAAAGTGCAGATCGCGGAACATGTCACTGCCGTGGCGGAGGTATGTGACCTGCTCGAGCGGGAACTCGGCCTCGGGCACGATGCGCTGCGGCTCGAACTGATGGTGGAAACACCCCAGTCGATCATCGGCGCTGATGGACGCTGCCCGCTGCTCAGTTTCGTCGAGGCGGCGCAAGGGCGCTGCTCCAGCGTGCACTTCGGCGTGTATGACTATACCGCGTCCTTCGGGATCACGGCCGCCTACCAGGCGATGGGTCACGCAGCATGCGACTTTGCGCGGACCGCAATGGTCGTGGCGCTCGCCGGGACCGGTGTCCATATCTCGGATGGAGCGACGAATATTCTCCCCGTCGGCCCGCATCGCGGCGAGCACCTCACCGAGAGACAGCACAATGAAAACCACACCATTGTTCACGAGGCATGGCGGAGGGCTTTCGATGACACGCTGCATTCCCTGAAGAACGGCATCTACGAAGGCTGGGATTTGCATCCCGCACAGCTCATCCCGCGTTTCGCGGCGGTGTATTCCTTCTTCCTTGCGGGCCTTCCCGCTGCCTCGGCGCGGCTTAAAACATTCGTGGAAAAAGCCGCGCTGGCCTCGCTCTTTGGCGACGTCTTCGACGACGCCGCGACTGGCCAGGGACTGCTGAACTTCTTCCTCCGCGGGATCGCTTGCGGAGCGATTTCCGAGCAGGAAGCGCTGGCCACCGGCCTGACGCTGGATGAGATTCGGACGCGTTCCTTCTTCAAGATCCTGAAAGGACGCCGCGGCTAAGCCATGAAAAGCAGCACGAGCTCCACTTTCCGCATCCTCCTCAATGGCCGGCCGGTGGAAGTTCGGAACGTGGCGCCCGACACCACCTTGCTCGATTGGTTGCGGCGCGAGGGTTACGTCGGCACGAAATGCGGGTGCAACGAGGGAGATTGCGGCGCCTGCACCGTGGTGCTCCGGGAAATGGACACGCAAGGCAGAGCAACGTGGCGTTCGATCAACTCATGCATCGCGCTGGTGGCGATGTTTGCGGGGCGCGAGATCAAGACGGTCGAAGGATTGGCCGACGGCCAGGAACTGCACCCGGTGCAGAGCTGCATGGTGAAGTGCAACGGCTCGCAGTGCGGCTACTGCACACCTGGGTTCGTGATGTCGCTTTTTGAAGGTTACCATCGCGGCGGGCTCGGCAATTCGGCGGCGATCAACGATCAATTGGCAGGCAACCTCTGCCGCTGCACAGGCTATCGGCCGATTCGCGATGCAGCCGCAGCGGTGTTTGCGCAACGATCCGCTCACGCCGACGAGCAGGCAACGATCGAGGAGAAACCCGCCGATTCCTACGTCCGGGACAGTGAGCACTTCCATCATCCGCGAAGTCTCGCCGAATTCTTCGCGATCAAACGGGAGTATCCGGATGCGGTGCTCGTGGCAGGCGCCACCGAGATTGGGGTGCTCATCAACAAGCGTGGCCTGCGATATCCGCGTTTGATTTCGACCGAATGCATTCGCGAGCTGCGGATGATTGGTTCGACCGAAAACCGATGGCACTTCGGCGCGGCGGCGACGTTGACGCAAATCGAGGAATCCATCGGCACGGAGCTTCCGGCGTTCTCGAAGATGCTGTCGCTATTTGCCTCCCGGCAGATTCGCAGCAGAGCGACCCTCGGCGGGAACCTCGCGACTGCGTCTCCCATCGGCGACAGCGCGCCCCTGCTCCTGGCGCTGGATGCCTCGGTGGTGCTCGCCTCCAGCCAGGGGGAGCGCGTGGTGCCGATCGGCTTGTTCTTCACCGGCTACCGCAAAACTGTGATGCGGGCGGATGAACTGATCAAAACGATCATCGTGCCGCGCGTGCCGAATCGCCGCGTGGAGTTTTTCAAGGTTTCGAAACGTCGGGAGATGGATATCGCCACGGTGTCCGCGGCGTTCTGCATCGAGGTGGACGCAAACGACCGCGTGCGCCACGCGCGGCTGGCCTTCGGCGGCGTGGCCGCAACTCCGGCTCGCGCTGAAGATGCAGAACAAGTCCTTATCGGGCGGGCGCTTTCCGAATCCTTGAAGGACGCGCTTGCCGCGCTGAAGAGCGCTTTCACCCCGATCGACGATGCCCGGGGCACCGCGGCCTACCGGCAGGCTTTGATCGGCAGCTTGTGGGAGAAGTTTGTGGCAGGCGAAACGGACGAATCGCCGACCTTCACCACGTCCGAAGCGTGGCCCGTGCCGGACGATTCACGAGCGTTGTCGCATGAAAGCGCCATCGGCCACGTCACCGGTCGCGCGGAGTATGTGCACGACGTGGCGCAAAAGCGGTCGATGCTCGAGATTTGGCCGGTGTGCGCTCCGCATGCGCGGGCCAGGATTCGCCGATTGGACACGAGCGCGGCAGCAGCAGCTCCAGGGGTGAGCGCGGTGCTCACTGCGGCGGACATTCCCGGCCACAACAATGTCGGCGTGACACGACCGGATGAAACGCTGCTCGCGGACGGCGAGGTGCTTTACCACGGCCACATGGTTGCCGTGGTGGTTGGAGAAAGCGCGACGGCCTGCCGCGCCGCGGCGGCGCTCGTCGTCGCCGAATACGAGCCGCTGCCCGCCTTGCTGACCGTTCCGGAAGCGATCGCGGCGAACAGCTTTCATACGGGTCCGAACACCATCCGGCGCGGCAATGTGACTGCCGCGTTGGCCGCGAGTCCGCGCAAATTGTCCGGGACATTCGAGTTGGGCGGGCAGGAACATTTTTACCTCGAAACCCATGCAGCGTGGGCGGAAGTCGATGGAGAGGGAAACATCTTCATTGCGTCGTCGACCCAACACCCGAGCGAGATTCAGACAATCGTTTCCGAAGTGCTGCACCTTCCGCGCAGTCGCGTCGTGGTGCAGGCGCCGCGCATGGGAGGCGGCTTTGGCGGAAAGGAGACGCAAGGCAACACGTGGGCGGCGCTGGTGGCGCTCGCGGCCCTCAAGACGGGGCGTCCGGCGCGCGTGCAACTCGACCGCGATCTCGACATTCAGCTCACGGGAAAACGACACCCGTTCTTTGCGCAATTCGAAGCGGGATTCAACGACGACGGACGGCTGCATGCATTGCAATGTGACCTATTTTCCAACGGCGGATGGTCGCTCGACCTATCGTTGCCCGTCACGGACCGGGCGATGTTTCACATCGATAACGGCTACTACATTCCGAGCCTGATCGTGACCGGGCGCGTGGCGAAGACGAACATCACCTCGCAGACAGCGTTCCGCGGATTCGGCGGTCCGCAAGGCATGCTCGTGATCGAGGAGATCATCGACCGGGTGGCACGGACCTTGGGTTTACCGCCTGATGCCGTGAGAGAGCGCAATCTTTACCGCGGCCGCGGCGAAACCAACACGACGCACTACGGGCAGGAAATTGGCGACAACCGGCTCGGCTCCATTTGGGAGAAACTCAAACGCGAGGCAGCATTTCACGAGCGCCGGGCGGCGATCTCCGGGTGGAACGCGAAGCACCAAGGCCGCAAGCGCGGGCTCGCGATCACACCGGTGAAGTTTGGCATTTCCTTCACTTACACGCCTTACAACCAGGCCGGCGCGCTGGTGCTGATCTACCGCGATGGAACCGTGCAGGTGAACCACGGCGGCACCGAGATGGGGCAAGGGTTGCACACGAAGATCCTCGGGATCGCCATGCGCGAACTCGGCCTGCCCCGTGAGCGCATTCGCATGATGCCGACGGCGACCGACAAAGTGCCGAATACTTCAGCGACGGCGGCCTCGAGCGGATCGGACCTCAATGGTGCCGCAGTGCGGAATGCGTGTGAGCAACTCCGCGATCGTCTGATTCCGCACGCGATGCACATCTTTCGCGAGCGGTTCAATAAAGTCATCGCCGCGGAGGAACTCCGCTTCGAGAAAGCGGCCATTTACGCGGCGTCGGTGCCGAATGAAGCGCTGGCCTTCATCGAGGTGGTCGAGCGCGCTTACATGGAGCGAGTCAGTCTCTCCGCAACGGGTTATTACGCCACGCCGGAGATTCACTGGGATCGCGCCACGGGGAAAGGACGGCCCTTTTACTATTTCGCCTGCGGCGCGGCCGTAACCGAAGTGGAGGTGGATGGCTACACGGGGATGACGCGGGTGCGCCGCGTCGACATCCTGCACGACGTCGGCAACTCGCTAAATCCGCAGGTGGATCGCGGGCAGATCGAAGGAGGGTTCGTGCAAGGGATGGGGTGGCTGACGTCGGAGGAACTGAAGTGGAACGCGCAAGGCGTGCTGCTCACGCACAGCGCCAGCACCTACCAGATCCCGTCGATTGGCGACACGCCGGCTGATTTCCGCGTCTCCTTGTACCGCAGTGAAATGCAGCCAAATACGGTGCACGGGAGCAAAGGGGTTGGAGAGCCGCCGCTGATGCTGGCGATCTCGGCGCGCGAAGCGATTCGGGATGCGGTTGCGGCGTTTGGGAATGCCACGCAGCAGGTGGCGCTCGCTTCGCCGGCGACGCCGGAGGCGGTCTTCATGGCGGTGCAGCGGGTGAAGGACGGTGGGGACTCGTCCCTTCAGGGCTGACCCGAACGATTGCCGTTACCGCCGGAGCAGTCACCGCACTGCCATAAAGTTAAGGAAGGCAGTGCGGTAATAAAGTCGGTCATCCTGATGGAGCTTCAAGCGACTGAAGGACCCCGCTCCACCCGCGAAAGAGGATTTAATCTCAAGAGGTCCTTGAGTAAGGCCGTCCATCGGAACTGTCACGGGGTTTTCTCTCGGGCCTCGAACCAGGGAACTTCAAGTCGTCGGCGGTTTTCAATGAGGTGTTCCCGGCGACAAATCTTTCGCGGGTGGCTCGGGGTCCTTCAGTCGCTTGAAGCTCCATCAGGATGACCGGCTTTTCCTGCGCGATATTTTTCGCGCTCACTACTTTCCGGTTTAGAGAACAAAGAATTAGCCGGAACGGCTTTTCAGGGGTGTCAGGATGACCAGCCTTTCGTGCGTTGGATGAATACTGGTTCGGACTGTATAAATCGGATAAACCGGCAGACGTTTTATTTACGGGCTCGTGACTTGCACGCGGATGAACTGCCGGATTTCGCTGTTTGCCGGCGCTGCGGAGCGGATGGTGACGACTTCCATCCCATCCTCGGCGGGAATCGGCGCGCCATACTCCACGGTCGTGCCTGGCGTCGTGATGTTGTCTGGCCAGGTGGTGAGATTCGTCGAGACCTGCACACGGTAAGTGAGGTCAGTGGCACCAGCGCGCCGTCGGAAGCGCACCGCGCCATATTCCGCCGAACTGTCGATCACGCGCAGCGGTTCCAGCACCAATCGTGATCGGCCGTTCATCGGCCCGGTGCCGAACGCATATTCGGCCAGATTCGTGTCGCCATCAGTATCCGCGTCGGCGGTCTTGTCTGTGAGGGCTGCGGGCGCGTCGAAGCGGAAGAAACGCGCTTTCCATTCGGTGTAATTGGGAGTGCGGGTATCGAGGTCGACGTCCCAGGTTTGATTCGGGTTCGATACTCCGCCAAAAACGACTTCCCGCAGTGTCGAGCCATCGAGATCGCCGCGATAGACACCGGGAGTATCCGTGCCAAAGCCGTTGCTTCCAGTATCAGCCCAATAAAGCTTACCCGCCGGCAGATCGAGAATCAGCCCGTGCGGAGTATTGAGCAACGTATTGGTGGTCGAGCCGCTGCCGTAAACCGTCTGCACGGTTCCGTTCACAATTCCTCGCCGATAAATGCCCGTCGGCCCTGGGTTGCCGCGCTGGCACCAATATAGGTTCCCGGCCGCGACGTCGGCAGCGATTCCACGGTTGTTAGCGCCGGCCGAATACAGAGTGGACGCGCTGCCGCCGGCAATCGGACCCGAGAAAAGGCTGACTCCGTTTTGCGACCAGAATATGCGGCCGCCTGCGAGATCGAGATCCAGGTAATATGGCGCGGAAAGACCGCTGAACACCGTCGTGCCGACTACTCCGGCATCACCTGTAGCAGTGAAGGGCGCCTTTCGAATCAGCCCGCCACTCTCCTGGCACCAGTAGAAGATTCGATTGACGCGATCGGGTCGAAGGTCAGCGACGTTCGGAAGATTCGTGAGGTGAGTTGCGAAGCCCGCGCCCGCGGCAGCGTACGAGTTTAAGCTGCCGGATCCGCGGTCAGCATAATAGACCCGTTCGGTCACCGGATCGAACACGATGCCGCGCGGATCACTTGCGCTTCCAAGCGTTCGGGCGGTGGACGAGCCAAAATCGATCGCTCGGACGGAGCCCTGGCGATCCGAAAAATAAACACCGCCCGCGTGAGCGGATGCGCAAGTGAATGCGAGACTGAGGGAGAGGAGGGCACGCATAGTGTGGGAGCATTCCTCAACCCAACGAACTTTCCAGAACGATTTCCGCGGCTTCGAAGGGCCAAATTCCCCGGCAAAACCATCCTCTTTCCTTTCGCGCGGAACCGATGCAGTTTCACCGCAACATGGAGAATACAGAGAAGACTTTGCTCCGCGACTGCGAGGCGATCCGCATCCCGAGCGGCGAGACGTTTACGCTGCCGCAGGGAGCGCGAGTGATGATCACCCAGGCCCTTGGCGGAAGCTACACGGTCGCCTTGCTCGAAGGCTACGGCGGGTTGGCCCGGATCACGGAGGCGAATGCAGATGCGCTCGGTTTGAGCGGCGATGGCGCCGCAGCTCCCGCGGTCGCCAAGACCGCGAGCGATGCGCGGGTGGACGAGAAGGCGGTGTGGGATCAACTGAAGACCTGCTACGATCCGGAAATCCCGGTGAACATCGTGGACCTGGGCCTCGTTTACGATTGCGCGATCGAACAGCCGGAGGGGAATCCTGCAAAGGTAAACGTGAAAATGACCCTCACCGCTCCCGGCTGCGGCATGGGACCGACGATCGCGGCGGAAGCGCGCTCGAAAATCGAGACTCTCCCGGGAGTGGCTGAAGCCAATGTGGAGCTCGTCTGGGATCCGCCGTGGAACCAGGCGATGATTTCCGAGGTCGGCAAGATGAAGCTGGGGCTGATCTAAGGCACGATGCGGCTCTTCGCGATCTTCTGTTACGCCGTCGCCCTTTATTACGGATACACTGCGGTGGAAACGATGCGGTCCGGCGTCGCCTACCCCATCCGCGGTGACACCAGCGTGCCGCACCTGCGGGACGCGCCGGAATCACGCTACTCAAAATATCTCATGGCGCGCTGGCTTTTCGCGGGCGGCTTTGTGGTCCTCGGGGCGGTGATGCAGGTGTTTGCCGGGCGCTTCGACAAGCTCAGCGAAAATGCAGCGAAGTAATCTCCGCGAGGCCTGGTTCATCCGCCACGCCGAGAGCGTGGCCAACGCGGGCGGCCGCACCGTGGCTGCGGCTACCTATCCGCTGAGCGAGCGCGGATTCCGCCAAGCCGCGCAACTTGCGCCGACTCTGCCGCAGACCGTCGACCTGGTCGTCGTCTCGCCCTACACGCGCTCGCAACAGACCGCGGAGGCTTTTCTGCAAAAGGCGAAAGCCGGAGCTGTGGAGCATTGGCCGGTGCAGGAAGTGCAGTATCTCGATCCCGCTCTGTGCGTGAATACCACGCAGGAGGAACGACGCGCGATGTCCCTCGCGTACTGGGAGACTTGCGACGCGGAATACGCCGCGCCGGAAGCCGAATCCTTCGTGACATTCATCCGCCGCGCCGAGGCGACACTGGAACGCTTGCTGGAGCGTCCCGAGCAGAGGGCGTTCATCTTCTGCCATGGACAATTCATCAGCGCGATCGCGTGGTTGATCCTGACGCGGCCTGCGCGCCTCGACACGGGGGCAATGCGGCGGTTTTACCAGTTCATCCACGGCTATTCCGTGCCGAATTGCTCAGTGCTGCCGGTCCACATCCACGAGAATGCGACATTCTCTGTCGGCGGATTGCGAGTTCCAGAGGGAGTGGATACTGACGCGCCGCATCTCGCAGGTTCAGGATTGGCGGGGTTGTAACAGGCACAGTTCCAGTCGGCGCAGGTGCGGTCGGTTCTTGGGCGCATCGCCGGATCGATTTCTTAGAGACTGTCCAAAAAAGGGCGCGGGCCAGTTGTTTGGCGGCACGAAAGTCGAGC
>CBHXZU010000208.1:0-9048 GCA_966125105.1 uncultured Prosthecobacter sp. | reverse complement strand
CGTCCGGATCCACGATGTGAAACTCGCGCATGCCGTAGCTCTGATCGAAGAGATCACGGATGCGATACTTCCCCTTGAGTTGCGATACGCTCGCCCACAGCGCCGCGATGTTTTCGACTTCGAGATAAATGGCGACGCGTCCGCGCAATGCCGTGAGCACTTCTTCGCTGGCGGCTTTCGTGAGATGAACGGTCGCTCCGCCGCGAGTCATCACGGTGTAGTCCGTCGATTCGACCATTGCCGCGAAGCCGAGGACGTCGCGGTAAAATGCAATCGCGCGGCTCATGTCCTCCACGGGGAGAACGGGACTGAGAGTCTTCGCCGTGTAGTTCATTTGAACGTCGCCGGCGTCTTCGGGGCGCGGAAAGGCAGCGCCTCTGTCGGCTTGAGTTCTCCGCGAAAAACGCGTCCGGCTTCCCCAGTCAGCCAAAGGTAATGATCGCCGGGCACCTCAGGCTCGGCGACAAACGGCGCCTCCGGAGTCGCGGGCGGATCCTGTCGCACTTTGTAGATGGCGGTTCCTTCGTCGAGTTCGTCGAACATCGCGATGTAAAGCATATCTGCGCCTGCTTCGCGGTAGGATCGGACTTGCGACCAGAGGAACTGGCCGCCCAACCGAGGGATCGCATTCAGCGGAGCCTCCTTGCCGCGGCGCTTTGAGAGATTGTGCCAGCTAAAGCCCGGAAACGCGACGGGCAGGTAGTCGAGTTTCTTCTCTTTGCACCACGCGATATCGGCCGACATGGTCTCCTTCGCAAAAGCTTCGATGCGTTTCGGAGCGTTTTGCCGGCCCACCATCCACGGGCTCACGACGTCGGCCGTTGCGATGACCTCAAGCAGCTTCGGGTCCTTGATCGCGTCGCGATTCAGGGTCCGGAAATAGGTCGGCACTCCGATCATGATGGAGCAGCCGCCGAACTGTGGGTCGTCCTTGAGGAAGGTGATGAGCTTTTGCCAATCCTCGAGCATCGGCTCGCGATCGTTAAAGCCGAGTCCCCACAGGGCCACGAGCGGCTTGCCGCGATGCTTGAGGTAAGCGGTGTCCTTCTTCGTGTCCGCCACCTCCATTTCCTGGCGCAGCTTTTTCCAATCGTTGATGACCGTGTCGATCTGCCCCGGCTTTAATCCGGTGAGATCGTACATCAACGCCCACTCACGAGCGGTGGATTGCGCCGCAGAGCGAACGTTGACGAGCACCTTATCCATCGGTCCGCGAAAGCGCGGATCACGCGCCGTTGTCGCGAAGCGCTGCAGGAAAACGCCATCGATCCCGTATTCCTTCATCCACGCGAAGTGCAGATCGATCGCGGCTTTGTCGGTCGAGTTGTAGACCTCGGCGGCCGTTCCATCCGGGTGCTTGAAGGGCGTCGCCACGCGATTCGTCGCGGGCAGTTCTCGCACATCCGGCCAAAGCTCGATTGAGCACGTGCCCGGCTCGAAGGTCTTCCCACTGGCATAGTGATGCCAGCCGTTGTTGTTCCCGTCTGTCGGTGTGCGGAACCATCCCTGGTAGCCGCACATTACTTTGCCCTGCAGTCCCTCCGCGACGGCCGCACAACAGGCGAGGACGGAAAAAAGCAAGACGCAGGGAAGTCGCATGGACGCAGTGGCTAGCACGCTGCGCTCTCGGGTGGAAGTGCCGCCGCGCGTGAAACTACTCGCTGCCTTTGAGGTAGCGCTTCATCGCCGAGAGTTGCTTGTTCTCGATCGCGGACTCGCCGGGATTGGATGGCGCGTACCATTCGCACTCTTCGTCCGTCTGCGCGGCGAGATCGGAGATCTTCTGGAGCGAAGTGATCCATTCTCCGTAGATCGCCTTTGCATCCGCTTCATTCACCGCGAAGCGCTCGGCAATCACCCCGAGAATCGCGGCGCGCTCATCGAGCATCAGGTCACGCGCCTTGCCCGCGAGCGTGTAGCAAAGCAGGGAGGGCGCAGAGCGCGTGACATCGCGGCAATCCGGAAAGCCCAGCACCCATGCGCCGAGTTCGTGCTCAACCGACAGCGCAAACGGGGCGAGGAGCGAGATTGCCATGACCGAACGCGGCAGCGCATGTCCCTCGAAAATGATGGGACGCAACTGCGCGAGGCTCAGTGCCGCGGAATCCATGTCCGGGGGAGATAATGAAAATGGGCACGAGCGAAAGCCAGAAAGTAGCGGGTGACTTAAAAATCGAAGAGCGAAAGCTGCGCCGTCGGCACGCGGAAATGTGCCGTGCTCAGTTCCGCGATGCGCGACCGCATCACGGTTCCTTCCGGTGAGCGCCGGCTCCTTTCATCTTCCCGGAAGCCCGCCCGTCGCGCGCTGATTTCAAAAAGCTGCGCCAGGCGCTCTGCGGCTGGCCCCGTTCCCTGCATTCGCTCGCCAAACTTGCCGCGGTATATCACTCCGCCGCGGCACTCGCGAATCCGGCCGAGAATCTTTTCCTTCTCGCCCGGGCGATTCCGCTCCAGCCACTCGGAGAAAACGGGTTCCACCGCGAGTGGCAGCCGCACGAGCACGTAACCGGCATCCAATGCTCCCGCTTCCGCCGCGGCTGCCAAGAGCGCGGGCAGTTCGTGATCGTTCAGGCCCGGAATGATGGGCGCAGTCAGCACCCTCACCGGCACCCCGGCTGCCGTGAGTTCCCGGATCGCCGCCAGGCGTCGCGACGGTGTGCTGGCCCTGGGCTCCAGTGTCTTTGCGAGTTCCGGATCGAGACTCGTCAGGGAAATGCAGACCGAAACGGCGTCGTATTTTGCGAGTTCAGCGAGAAGGTCCACATCGCGGGTGATGAGATGATTCTTCGTAATGATCGCCACCGGGTTCCGGAACTCCGCGAACACCTCCAGGCACTTCCGCGTCAGCCCGAGCCGGCGCTCGATCGGCTGATAGACATCGGTGATCCCGCTCATCGCCACCACCTGCGGTTCCCAGCTCTTCTTGGCCAATTGTTCGCGGAGAAGCTCAGGTGCCCGCGGTTTCACCAGGATCCGGCTCTCAAACTCCAGCCCGGCGCTGAATCCCAGGTACTCGTGAGATGGTCGCGCAAAACAGTAGGCGCATCCGTGCTCGCAACCGCGGTAAGGAGAGCATCCGGCGCGGAACGGAATATCCGGCGAGTCGTTCCACGCGATGATGCTCTGAGTATCGTCGCGGAAGAACTGCGTCCGGAGCGGCAGCGGCTTCCCGTCGTCGTCGACGAGCGCGTCCGGCTCGAGTTCGATGCGTTGCGCTTCGAATCGATTCGCCGGGTTGAAACCGGCGCCGCGACCAGCTGGCGGAGATGGCTGAGACATGCAATTCTGCCCTCACGGTGCGCCGAGAATGCGGCGTTTCAAGGGAAATCGTGATTGAACACGCCCCGCGTCTCTTTTCGTTCCGCTGTACCGAGCTCGAGAGCGCTCCGACTGGGAAGCGACTTCTGCGTGGAAGATTGTCGCTTTTCCAGAGGAAACATTCACGGCTCCGGCTTCTGCCGGAGCGTTACCGGCTCGCCGGATCAGCCCGAAGCAGCGGAGGAGCGCTCGGCGCGACTGTGCCGTTTTCGGCCAACCCGAGGATGCGAAATGCGAGCGACAAAATCCCAGAGAGCAGAAAGAGGAGGCCCCCGAGCGCGAGGAAGGGCACGGTCAGGAGAACGATGGTGATGGCTTTCACCTGGTCCCACACGCGCGTTGATGCAGGCTCTTTAAAAATATAGGTTACCGGTCCCGACGCCGCGCTCGTGGCGTAGCTCGGCGCATCGAGGAACCGTTGGATGGGCTCACGTTCATTGATGAGTTTCGTCCGCTCGGCCCATGCGAGTTCCTTCCCATTGGCGTCAAGGAACGTGAGCCGTGCCACGTTCTTAGTAGAGCGCCGCGATGACCGGGACTTGCTGCGATTGCGATCGTCGCGGACTTCGTAGTCATCGCGCTCCACGGTCGCGAGGCCATGCAGGCTTCGCCAATAGATCGGCATGCCCCAGATCGCCCATCGCAACTCGCCTTCGACACCCCCGGGCGTTTTCGAGAGTTCGATCTCGGCGCGTCCAAGCAGTGTCGCGACGGCAACGGCCCCGGCGACGAATCCGGCACCTACCGCGATGAGGAGGAGGGAGACCCAGAACGGCGTTTTCTTTTGCGAGCGACGTAGTTTCATCATGCCCGCAGTCTGCGCCGCTCGATGGTTTTCGAGAATTCGCCGCGGGGCGTATGAAGCAGCGGCAGCATACAAGTCTTCCGCGCGTCTTTTGGCGTATCTGGAGCCAGCCGTGCTCCAGGGCGCCGTCACTCCGAAGCACGGCGCCGCGATCTCTACCGGTGCACGTGAAAGCTCTCGAACTTCGGATTGATCCGCAGCACCTGGCGCAGGGCTTCCTGCCCGGCGTCGAGATCGCCGGCGCTGATGCGGATCAATCCTGCGTGTTGCAGCACGTGCGGATTGCCCGGGCTCGCGGCGAGCGCCTTTTCAATCTCCGCCTGCGCGCCGGGAAAATCCTTGGCGCGGTAGAGCGCCCAAGCGAGCGCGTCGCGGGTCGCGGCAGTGTCGCGCAACGCGAGATCCTTGCGCGCCCATTTCACGGCTTCGGCCGCATTCGGTTGCGAATCGCAGTAAAAGCCCGCGAGATGATGATACATCGCCACCGAGCCGTCGGTCGTCGTCTTCTTGTATGCGGCGAGGGCGCGATCATGCCACGGTTTCGCCACCGTCGGCCGCAGGCGGAAGAGGTGCAGGTCACCGACGGCCTGCAGCAACTCGGGGCGGGGGACGATCCTCACGAGTTGCTCGTAGATCTCGAGTGCCTCGTCGTCTCGCTCCTGCGCTGCGCGGAGCTCGGCGAGGTGCTCCTGCGCCACCCACCACGTTGGCTGCTTCGCGAGTGCTGCGCGGTAGTGCACCTCCGCTTTGTCCCAGTCTCCGCGAGCGAACTCCACTTCACCCAATTGAACATTCGCCCAGCTCACCCAGTAGTCCTGCCGCGACTCAAGGGCGGCGGATCGGGCCTCTTCGTAATGTTCGATGGCCTCATCCGTCTTTCCTGCGAGTCGGCAGAGCCGCGCCCTCCGCGCCTCGGTGAGCAGTGCAGGCGCGTTCTGTTCCTCCATTTGCGCGATGGCTTTCTCCGCTCCGCTAAAGTCGCCGAGTTCGAGCAAAGCGTCGGCAAGGATGATGAGCGGCGCCACTTTTCCCGGCGCGAGTTGCGCGAACTGCTCCGCCATGGAGCGCGCCTGCGCGAACCGATGTTCTGCGAGGGCCACGCGCGCGCTCGCGCCAAGGCCGCCGGGATTCGATTTCGCGGGAGCGGCTTTCAGTGAAGCATTCGCGGCCTTTCGCGCTTTCTTGAGCCACTGGTCGTCGCCGGTTTCACGCAACCGCTGCAGGCAGCTCTCCGCCAGTTGCGCCCACGCGATGAAATCGTCTGGATCCCCGGCTGTCCGCTTTTCGAGGAAAGCGGTGCGGACATCCGGTTCAGCGCCGACGGAGACGAAAGGTGCGCCGCCGGTCATCAACCATGCGAGTAGGACGCGGCGAAACACTGGGAAGCTCCACATCAGCGTGACGAAAAAAGGATGTCGGCCGCGCGCGCAATCGCAAACGCGCGGCCGATGTGCCCAGAGCGTTTGCCCGGTCAGTTCCGGGTCAGGTCGTCAACGACGCCAGAATCGCGCGGTTGCTGAGGCAACCCGAGATACGGGAAGGTCCCCGTGAGTGGCACGTCATTCTGCGTGACGCTGTCGTCCGCCGTAATATCAGGCGGAAGCACGTTGCTGGCGATGACGCTGAGGAGTGTTTTCACCACATCATCTTCCAGGCGCCGACCATTCGGGAAATGGGCGAGTGGATCGTTTGGCTGGATGGAGGTGTCGATGCGGAGGAAATCTCCATCGGCCACGACGAGTTTCGCGAGCAGCCCAAGCGGCGTGGCGGGATTCGCAATGTCGCCTTGCACTTGCAGCGCGGTCAGCGTCGCGACCAAACCAGCCGCATTCTTTCCCTTCGCGTCTTCAACGGTCGTGCCGCCGTTGTAGGCGTTCTTCTGATCAAGCGGGACGAGCAGCGCGTTGACACCGGGGATGCCCATTCGATCAACGGTTCCGACGCCGCCGATGGAAATCTTCGCGCCGCGGACACTCTTCTCGATCTTGCGTTGCGCGAGAATATTGATGCCGAACTTCGTCGTGTTTTTGACGTTCGCGACCTTGCTCTTCAGCAGGCTGATATCCATGCGGAAGGCCACCACCATCGCATTGTATCCCGCGAAGGTATCCCTGCCGCGCGCTAATTCAGCGGCTGCGTCGGTGAGCGCGGAGACACGCGTGGGGAACGCGGCCGTGTTCTGCAAGTTCGCGAGATAACGATCGCGGAAGCGAACGAAACCGGGGACGTCGAAAAAGAATGGGTCGTCCACTTCGCCCGCAAAGAACTCGACTGGAATTTCGTCGCCCGGAGGATCGGATGCTTTCCGTCCCGCGGCCTTCAGTTTTTGCGCCGGCGAAGGGAAGTAACTTACTTGACCCGGAAGTACCGGAGGTGTCGGTCCAAGCCCCGCAGCGGTTGCGTTTCCGACGAACTTTCCCTTCGGAAGCTCGGCAAAGGCAGACCCGCTAAAAGTTACGGTCGCTACTTGGGGAGCCGACGATGTCTTCGGGCTGAACTGCACGTCGACGAAAGCATCCGGCGCGGGATCGAAGTCCAAATCGGTGGGCCCCGGATTCGGCAGTGGCTTGCCGCGCTCATCGACAGGTCCCGTATTCTCGATTTGGAAGCGGAAGCGCACGCCGGGATCAAAGATGGCGAAGTTGCCGGCTTCGCCCGGAACGATGAAACCGCGGACGGTCGTCATGAAGACGATCTTCGACGGAGTCACCGGATCGACGAACACGTAGAGGTCCGCGAGATCGCAGGCTTGGTCGCCGGCGACAGTGGGCCCGTCGCCGTGATCGGCCGCGCGAGCCGGGGTGGAAAGCATCGAGGCCAGCGCGATCGTGGCGATGCCGAGGAGGGGAGGGAGGCGGAAGCGCATCAGTGATTTCATATGCATCCAGTTTGGTGTTGCGCCGGCAGGAACATAGCCGTCCACTAACTGCAGCTAGCTGTCGGCAACACGCAGCATGGGGATGAAGAATTACCACCGTCAAAAAGAATTGTGGCGAAGTTGGATTCCTGGAATTTGCCTTGCCCTGGCGACGGTCGCCATCGTTGTGACCGCGTGGCTTTGGGCGCGCTATGATATTCAAGATACGCCCATAGATAGCCGCGCTGAACAACCGAAGCAGGCCATGGAGTCGCCGTCCATCGCGATACGGCGTGACGCGAATGAAGAGGTGCGCAAACCCGCTGAATCGAATGCCGGGGTGCGGCGCGCCTTCGAGGATCCGAAACCCACCGCCATCGCGCGGAGCGCCGCGAAAGAACCATCGCCCGAACGCCCGCGCACGCTGGCGGAACTCGAGCGCGATTTCCTCACCCAACGGGACAAAGATGCGCAAATGGACATCGTCGCGGAAATCGCGGGACACAACGACACCGCGGCGGTGCAAGCCCTCGCGCGGCTATTCCCTCAAGGACGCAATCCACAGGTGAAGGAATCGCTTCTCGCTCGCCTCGCCGACATCAACGAAGACATTGCGCCGGCTGCGCGGATCGCGCTCCTGGAATCGGCGCTCACCGGGCAGCCGCGGAACGTTCGCCTCACCGCGATTGATGCGCTCGCCGACTCCGACGACCCGCGCGCCATCGCCGCACTTCGGCGCGCCGCGCAAAGTGATCCTGATCGGCTCCTGCGTGAAGCTGCTGCCGCGTATGCCGAGACGGTGGAGGGGCGGCAGCGGTGAGTCTAAATGCGAGGTAGGAAAACCTCGGCGGGCACGGCGATCACGACGTGCCTTCAAACTCGTTTCTCATGCGATTTCCGCGGTCAGAATGCACGAAAAGCCGGTCATCCTGACCGAGTGTAACGAGGAGAAGGATCCCGAGCCATTCACCAAGACTGTCTCGCCGGCGATGAGGTCGTCGTGAATGGACCCGGGGTCTTCCTCGTGCCTCGTCAGGATGGCCGGCTTTTCGTGCATATGACTGTAATGGGCATGTGAGAAATGAAGTGATTCCTCGCATTCCAATGCACGCCGTGCCCACCTCGGTTTTACATCGGGTTACCGGCTGATTGAGCGGGTTGCGAGGCTTCCTGGCGCCTCAATTCTGCCGAATCACGCGCGCCGGATTGCCCGCGACAACCGCTCCGGCGGGCACGTCTTTCACCACCACGGAACCCGCGCCAATCACCGCCCGGTCGCCAATCTTCACCGGCCCAATGATCACGGCGTTTGCTCCGATATCGACATTGTCTCCAATGACCGGGCAGGCGCTTTGCGTTCCATCCGCCAGTACCTTTGAGCCAATCGTCGTGCTCTGTCGCAGAGTGCAGCCCGATCCCATCACGGTTCCTTCGTGCAACACGGTGGCTTGTCCGTGAAACAGCTTCAGTCCGGGCCCAATCGAGCTCTTGTAGCGAAGCTCGATGCCGAGTGTCCAAACGATCGCGAGCTCATACCACGCAAGATACGGAATCGTGAGCCACCAGACGGGAGAGGGGAGTCGACGGCACGCCGCAGCGAGCCGGAAGCAAAACATCACCAGCTGCCCCTTGGTATTCCCGCGATTTGCGGACCAATCGCAGAAGAGGCTCATGCGGCGCGATGATTTTGCGGCTCGAGGTAACGGAGGTAAATGGCTTCGACGCCGCGCGCCATTGCTTCGGCGCTGTAGCCCGCGCGCACCGTATCCAGTGCCGATGCCGCGTGCCGCTGCGCTAATTGCGGATCGGCAATGAGTCGCTCCAGCCGTGCCACGTAGGGCTGCGGTTCACCGGGACGCACCAGGTCGGCATTCACTTCGTCGCGGAGGATCTCGCGCATTCCATCGAGATTCGAAGCGACGATGGGCGCGCCGCAAGCCATGGCTTCGAGAATGGTGATCGGCAGTCCTTCGTAGCGTGAGGTGAGCAACAGGCAGTCGAGCGCCGGCCATAGCGCCGGCATATCTGGCACATACCCAAGAAAGCGAACGCGATCGCCGAGGCCGAG